>DAITPV010000013.1:0-18160 GCA_036833435.1 Actinomycetota bacterium
GGGCTCCTGGGCTAAGAGCGAGGCGACGTCCGCTCCGGCTCGGGAGGCGCGGGCGGCGGAGACGCGGGCTCCCCGCGACGACGGGGCCCCAGAACACCGCGGAGCGCATTGTTCCACCACGACTCCCGTGGTGGGCTCTCCGTGGCGGACGCCGTCACCGATCCTGGATCGGCCGGCGGCCCCTCGGCCTCGGGCCGAACCACCTGGTGCTCCCCGCTCGCCGGAGGCGGCCACTGCATCTTGGTGTCCCAGGCGTGGAGCATCAGGATCTTCGCGGCAGCCAACACCGGGACGGCCAGCAGGATGCCCCACAGCCCCAGCAGGGTTCCACCCGCCAGCAGCCCGAGCATCACGGTGACGGGGTGCAGGCGCACGGTTCGAGCCACGATGTTCGGGCTGAGGATGTGGTTGTCGATCTGCTGAACGATCAGCAACGCGACGGCCGATCCCAGCGCCAGCGGCCAGCCGGGCTCGAGGCCCAGGAGCCCTCCACCACCGCTCTCCGTGGTGAAGGCCACCAGCACCGCCACGATCCCGCCGATGAACGGACCGATCAGGGGGATGAGGTTGAACAGCCCGGTCACCAGCCCGACCACCGCCCAGAAGGGAAGCCCCACGATCCACAGGGCCAGCGCTGAGGCCACCCCCACGAACAACGCCACCAGCAGCTGGCCCCGGAAGAAGCCGCCGACGGCCTGTCCGATCTTCCGAAGGACCCCCTCCACCTCCGCTCGACGCCGCGACGGGATCATGGCCCGGAGGCCGCGCCGGATCTTCGGCAGGTCCACCAGGATGTAGAAGGCCAGGATCGGCCCCAGGATGAACACGATGGCCAGGCCGAACAGGCCCCGGGTGAATGACAGCAACCGGCCGAAGAAGTCCACGATGTCCTGGCCCTCGGTCGCCGTCTGCACGTCGAACCCCAGCCGGGAAGCAAGGTCCCGTCCGGCGTCGGTGGCCCGCTCGATGAGCCCGGGGGCGGATCTGGCGAATGACTCGACCTGGTCGGCCACCACCGGGATCGCCAGGGTCAGCGCGGTCCCCACGATGGCGATGGCCACTAGATACGTGATCAACGTCCCCCATCCGCGCCGGATCCCGCGGCGCTCCATCCCCGAGACGATGGGGTTCAGGAGGTAGACGCCGATCATGGCCACGACCAACGGAGGGAAGATCACCCGGATCGGATAGATGACGAACCGGAACACGAAGAACGTGAGGACCAGGAGCCCGATGAGCGACCACGCGATGATGCCCCACCTCGCGGCTCGGGCCACGAAGGGGGTGTCGAGCTGCGGGGTGCGCTCGGGGTCCAAGGTTCCTCGCCAATTATACGGGGCGGCCCCCGAAGACCCCCCGGAACCGGGACGAATCGGTCGCTAGACTGGACCCATGCTCCGCGCCGTCCCCATCGCCGAGCCCAAGAGCGTCGACGACTACGTCGAGCATGCCGGGGCGGAAGCCGTTGACCGGCTTCGGCAGGCCGCCGACCCGCTGAAAGGCTCGCGTCTGGTCCACATCAGCAGCACCGCGTTCGGGGGCGGCGTCGCCGAGCTGCTCCCCACCCAGGTGGCCCTCCTCCAGGACCTGGGGATCGAGGCCGAATGGCAGCTCATCGAGGGCTCGGAGGACTTCTTCAACGTCACCAAGCTGATGCACAACGCCCTCCAGGGCGCCGGGGTCCCGTGGACGGAGGCGTTCGGAGAGACGTACCTGGATCGCGTCGCTGCCAACGCAGCACGCTTCGAGGACGACGCGGACTTCGTCTTCGCCCACGACCCTCAGCCGGTCGCGCTCCTGTCGTTCATCGAGGAGCGGGCACCTCGAAAGGGGAAGTGGGTGTGGCGGTGCCACATCGACCTGTCCTACCCGATGGAGGCGGTGTGGTCGTTCCTGGCGATCCACGCCGCGAGATACGACGCCGCGGTGTTCACGCTGGAGCAGTTCGTCCCACCCCACCTCGGTCCTCGCATCGCCGTGATCCCGCCGTCCATCGACCCGCTCTCCCCGAAGAACGCCTTCCTCGACAGCGAGGCGGTGCACGAGATCGTCACCGCGTACGGCATCGATCCCGACCGGCCCACGATGACGCAGGTGTCCAGGTTCGACCCCTGGAAGGATCCCCTCGGCGTCATCGAGGCCTATCGGCTGGCCACCGAGGAGGTCCCCGACCTCCAGCTGGTACTGGTGGGATCCATGGCCCACGACGACCCCGAGGCATGGCACTTCCTCGAGCTCAGCCAGGAACACCGGCGAGACGACCCCGACGTGCACATCCTCACGAACCTCCAGGACGTGGGGCCCGTGGCGGTCAACGCCTTCCAGCGAGCCGCCACCGTGGCCGTGCAGAAGTCGATCCGCGAAGGGTTCGGGCTGACGGCTTCGGAGGCGATGTGGAAGGAGCGACCGGTGGTGACCGGGAACGTGGGCGGCCTGGCCCTGCAGGTCGAGGACGGCGTCTCGGGCTACCTGGTCGACTCGGTTGAGGCCTGCGCCGACCGGGTGGTCACGCTGCTCCGTGATCCCGACAAGCGCGCGTCGATGGGTGAGGCGGGCAAGCAGCGGGTCCGAGACCGGTTCCTGACAGTGCGAGAGCTGACCGACTACCTCGAGCTCCTCGCTTCACTGTGACCGACCGCGTCCTCGTCGCGTCCAACCGGGGCCCGGTGACGTACGAGGAGACGGACGGCGAGCTGGTCCCCAAGCGCGGCAGCGGCGGACTGGTAACCGCGCTCGCGCCGGCGGTCCAGGAGACCGCCGGACTGTGGGTGGCAGCGGCCATGAGCGAGGGAGACCGGCGGAAGGCCGCCGAGAGCCCCGACGGGCGCATCGAGGTGGTCCTGGACGACGCCAAGTACCTGGTCCGCCTGCTGAGCATCGACCAGGACGCTTACGACCTGGCGTACAACGCGATCAGTAACCGTCTGCTGTGGTTCCTCCACCACTACCTGTGGGATCTCCCCACGGAGCCGGGGCTCGGCCTGGACACTCGGGAAGCCTGGGACGCGTACCGCACCGTCAACATGGCCTTCGCCGATGCCCTGACCGAGGAGGCTCGCGGTGCTCCGACCGACGCCCTGGTGCAGGATTACCAGCTGTGTCTGGTTCCCGCGCAGCTCCGCGAACGCTCCCCGGACACGCGGATCGCGCACTTCAGCCACGTGCCGTTCGCGGGTGCCGACTACCTGCGGCTGCTGCCCCAGTCGATCCGCGAGGAGCTCCTGGACGGGCTCCTCGGTGCCGACCTCCTGGGCTTCCAGACGGAGCGGTGGGCGGAGAACTTCCTGGGGGCCTGCCGGCTTCTGGAGGACGCCACGGTGATGTGGCGGCGGCGAGCGGTCCGGTGGAAGGACCGCCTGGTCCGCGTCCGGGTCTACCCGATCTCCATCGACGCCGCCCAGCTTCGATCCGCGGCCCAGGCTCCGGGCGTTCGCCGGCGCCGGAGGTCGCTGGAACGGTGGCGAGGGGAACGCAGGGTCCTCCTGCGGGTGGATCGGGCCGAGCTGTCCAAGAACGTGCTTCGGGGCTTCCTGGCCTATGAGGACTTCCTGCGCCGGTATCCGGACTGGAAGGGCAAGGTCGTGTTCCTGGCGCTCCTCCAGCCCTCCCGCAGGAACATCGAGGAGTACCGACGGTACACGAACCTATGCGTGGAGACCGCGGAGCGGATCAACAAGGACCTGGGCGGCGAGGACTGGACCCCGATCGAGATCCGGATGGGCGACAACCTCGACGAGGTCCTGGCCGCGTACGGCATGTACGACGTCCTCATGGTGAATCCCGTGTTCGACGGGATGAACCTGGTGGCCAAGGAGGGACCGCTCCTCAATCGCCGGCAGGGAGCGCTCATCCTGTCCCGGACGGCGGGGGCGTACGCGGAGCTGGGCCGAGCAGCCATCGGGGTGGACCCGGTCGACGTGGCAGGGATGGCCGACGCCATCGAGCTGGCGCTCCGCATGCCGGAGGAAGAGCGGGCCGGCAGGGCAGCCGTCCTTCGCAGGATCACAGCGGCGCGGACCCCGGCGGCGTGGGCTTCCCGGCAGGTGCGAGACTTGGAGCGGTTCACCGAGGAGCGGTAGCTCCGAGGTCTCGAAGCAGCCCGAGGAGCCCGTCGGACCCCTCGACCACCAGGTCCGCGGCGGCCACGAGCTCTTCGGGGGTCTCCTCGGATCGCACCGCGACCTTGATGCCGTCCACCCCACGCTCCTCCAGTCGGTCCACGGCGGCGAACGCCTCGCGATCGGCGACATCGTCGCCCGCGTACAACACACGACGGAGGCCCTGATCGATCGTGAGCCGGGTCACCACGTCGCCTTTCGTCGGCCCTCCCGAAGGAGCCAGCTCCAGGACCATCTTCCCCTCGAGGATCCGAAACCCGGAGCGGTCGGCCAGCCGGCGCAGCGGCTCCTCCAGTGCCTCCCTGGCCGCAGCCGGGTCGGTCGATGCTCGGTAGTGCACCGCCACGCCGAACCCCTTGGGCTCCACGACGGTGCCGGGCACCGAAGCGGCCACCTCGATGACGCGAGGGAGGAGCTCGGTGACCCGCCGCTCCAGGGAGGCGTCTCTTCCTTCGACCGGTCCTGCGTGCTCCTCCAACCCGTACAGCCCGAAGAGCCTCACCCCCGGAGGACGACCGAGGAGGTCGGCGACCTCCTGGGCCCGGCGTCCGGATACCACGGCGACGACTCGGTAGGTCCGGGCCAGATGGGCGAGCGCCTCGGGGACGCCCGGCACCGGACGGGCATCCCAGGGATGCGGAGCGATCTCGGAGAGGGTGCCGTCGAAGTCGAAGAACAGGCCCGCATGCTCACGTTGGCCGGAGAGCTGGGCCACATCGCCTGACACTGGGCGAAGCCTACCTTGGTACACTCGCCGGACGTTGCGGCGCCTCCCGGCCTGCCTCCTCGCCTCCCTCCTACTGCTGGTGGCGTGCACCGACGACCGCGTGGAGCTCTCCTATCAGCTCGAACCCGGACGCCAGCTGCAGTATCAGCTGCGTCTCCAAGCGCAGATCATCCGGACCATCGGGGGCGTCCGTCGCACGGAGGACGTGGAGGCCAGCTTCCTGAGCACGCAGACGATCGGGGCGTCGCTGGCCACCGAGGGCGCCGAGGCAACCGTCACGCTGGTCCCCGAGTCCCTGACCGTCGACGGGCGGCCCGTCGATGTCGGTGCCCCGCAGGAGTTCGCCGTCACCCTGGGCGCCGACGGCCGGGTCCTGACCATCCAGGAATCCGGAGCGGCGGCTGCCGAGGCCCTCGACCCCCTGGGGATCGAGCGGCTGCTTCCCCGGCTGCGGCCGGTCCTTCCCGGCACTCCCGTATCCACGGGGCAGACCTGGTCGTCAGACACCGTGCTCGACGACGAGTCCGGGACGTTCTCTCTCAGCTCACGATCACGGCTGACGCAGCTCGGCCTGAACGGTGGGCAGGAGTCCGCGCTGGTCAGAACGACCTACGTCTCCCCGGTGGACCGGCAGGAGGAGTTCGCCAACGCCGTCGCCGCGATGGAGGGAGAGGACATCGGCGCTCAAGAAGCGTGGTTCGCCCTCGACGGATTCCTGATCAGCGCCACGGGGGACTCCGTAGGCACCTACGACGTGACGTTCACGCCTCCGGGCGGTGAAGCGGGACTTGGTCCGGTGCAGGGTTCCCTGGTCGTTCGCCTGCACACCGAGATGCTGCTGCTGGATTAGGTCGCTTCTTCGGTCGGCTCCTCGGTGGGGCTGGGTGACTCGGTGGTCTGCTCCCCTTCCTGAGCGGCCACGTAGTCCTCACCGAGGATCACCGTGACGTCGACCTCCGCATCGGGTGCGCTGCGCTCGAGCACCGCATCGGGGAAGAAGTTCTGCTGCAGGAACTGAGCGTCGACCTCCGCATCGGGGTGGAAGAAGAGCGTGGTGGTGTCGTAGGGCCGGTCGGCGTCGGTGATCGTGATGATGTTGTAGCCCTCCTGCTCCAGCAGCTCCGCGGTCTCCGCCGCCAGGCCGGTGGTGTCGGTGCCGTTGAGGACCTGCAGCGTCACCCTGGCGGGGTCACGCGGCTCCGCAGCCTCGGGACTCGCCTCGGTTGGCGCCGGGCTCACGGTCTCTTCCACCGGGGTGGAAGGAGACTCCGTGATCGACGCGGGCTCGCCCGAGGTGGGGAACGCCCGTGAGAGCGTGAACACGCCGAGGATCACCGCGGCGGCGACGAGAGCTGCTCTCAGCGCCGCGGTGGCCAAGGAGACCCAGAAGCTCGATCGAGATGGCGGCTCATGCCGTCCGTCCACTCCTCCTCCAGGGATTCATCGCGTTGATGGTAGCGGAGCGCCCGGGGTGAGTCGATCACGGGAACAATCCCCGGGTGGTGTGGGCCTCGGCCACCCGAGAGACGCCCAGGATCGTGGCGGCCTGGCGCATGGTGACCTTCCGGTCCTCGGCCAGCTCCAGGACGTCCACGTACGCCTCCTCGATCACTCGGCGCAACCTGGCGTTGACCTCGTCCTCCGACCAGAAGTAGGCCTGGAGGTCCTGGACCCACTCGAAGTACGACACCGTGACCCCGCCGGCATTCGCCAGGATGTCCGGGACGACCTGGATGCCACGGTCGTGGAGGATGTCGTCGGCGTCCGGAGTGGTCGGCCCGTTCGCCGCCTCGACCACGATGTTGCACTGGAGCATCGGGGCGTTGTGCTTGGTGATGACCCCCTCCAGGGCAGCGGGGATGAGCACGTCGCACTCGAGCTGGAGAAGCTGTTCATTGTCGACGGGGTTCCCGCCCTCGAACCCGGCAACGGTGCCGGCCTCGGCCTGGTGCGTGGCCAGCCCCACGGGGGACAGGCCGCGGTCGTTGTACACGGCGCCCCCCGCATCCCCGACTCCAACGATGAGGCAGCCCTGCTCGTGAAGCAGCCGGACGGCCGGGGCCCCCACCTTGCCGTAGCCCTGGATCACCACTCGAGCTTGGTCGACGGGCATGGCCAGGTGGCTGAGCGTGGCGATGGTCACGTACATGACCCCGCGAGCCGTGGACGCTCTCCGGCCCTCGGAACCCCCCACCGACTGCGGCTTCCCGGTGACCACCCCGGGGACGGAGTACCCCTGGTTCATGGAGTAGGTGTCCATGATCCAGGCCATGATCTGCTCGTCGGTTCCCACGTCCGGGGCAGGGATGTCTCGCTCGGGTCCGATCAATGGAAGGATCTCGGACGCGTACCGGCGGGTCAGCCGTTCCAGCTCCGCCTTCGACAGGGTCTTGGGGTCGACCACCACCCCGCCCTTGGCCCCCCCGTACGGGATCCCCACCACCGCGCACTTCCACGTCATCCACATCGCCAGCGCCTTCACCTCGTCCAAATGAACGCCGGGGTGGTACCGGATGCCGCCCTTCGAGGGGCCGCGAGAGGTGTTGTGGTGGACCCGGTATCCCGTGAACACCCGCACGGTGCCGTTGTCCAGGCGGGTGGGGACGGCGACCTCCAGGGTGCGCTTCGGGTATCGCAGGACCTCATGGACGTTGGGGTCGAGGTTCATGATCCGGGCGGCCTGATCCAGCTGCGTCAGGGCCTGTTCCCACGGGCTCACGCCCACGCCGACTCCTTCGTCCGCGTCCGGATCAGTTCAGCTCCCAGCGGACGTTGCCCTCAGCGTCCGTCTGGGTGACCTGGACCTCACCGACGTCACCATCGGCCGAGGTCGCCGAACAGGTGAACGTGTCGCCCTCTTCGAGAGGAACATCTGAGGGACAGTCCACCGACACGCCGGTGGCCTCGGTCTGCTCCTCGATCCCGCCGGAGATCTCCGCCTCCAGCTTCTCCTCATCGAGAACCTGTGAGCACCCCGCCAGCGCCAGGGCCGCGATCGCGATCACGACGAATCTGAGGATCTTCATGAGCTTCTCAGGGTACCAGCCGATCGGTGAGCTGGCGGCGGGATTCGAACCCGCGACCTAGCGATTACAAGTCGCTTGCGCTACCGGACTGCGCCACGCCAGCGGATGGATTGTAGCCGGGGAAGAACGCTGTGACCTCGGAGTCATCCGACGGCTCGGGCTGTGGTTGCCCGTTCTCTCGAGACCGTAGGTGAAGCTCCACCTTCCGCTTGATCCGCTGCAGCGCGTTGTCGATCGACTTGACGTGCCTCGAAAGCCTGGCGGCGATCTCGTGGTAGGACTTGCCCTCCACGTACATGTGAAGCACCTCGGCCTCGAAGTCCGAGAGGATCTCGGCGAACACGATCTTCATGCTCTGGAGCTCGTCGTTGGAGATCACCAGCTCTGCAGGGTCGGCGACCTGGGGCGTCTCGATGACGTCCTGCAGCAGCCAGTCCGGGTCCTCCTCGGCTGCCAGCGGCTTCGACAGCGACACGTACGAGTTCAGCGGGATGTGCTTCTGTCTGGTGGCCGTCTTCACCGCGGTGATGATCTGCCTGGTGATGCAGATCTCGGCGAACGCCCGGAACGAGGTTTCTCGGTCGTGGCTGAAGTCCCGGATGGCCTTGTACAGCCCGATCATCCCCTCCTGGACGATGTCGTCTTTGTCCGCGCCGGCCAGGAAGTAGGAGCGGGCCTTCAGACGGGCGAAGTTCCGATACCTCGCCAGGAGTGAGTCGACCGCCGGGTCGTGACCTTCTTGGTACAGCGCGACGAGCTCTTCGTCAGTGGCGTTCTCGATGTCGATCGGTGCCCGCACCTTCGTCGACAACCGCTCTCCTCACGCAACGTGACAGAACCACTCGCGGGCAGGGAACCGGCAGGGTCGCCACAACTATTATGGGGGGAGAACGCCCCGGTTGCAAGGGTGGAAAGGGGCCAGAAACCGGACATTCCACCTGAGTCAGGCACCCGATTCCTGCTTTTCCTCCCTCCGCCGTTCGGCGTACCCGTACAACCCTACCCCTATGGCCACGGCGACATTGAGCGAGGCCACCCGCCCCCGCATGGGGATCCGAAGCAGGACGTCGCATCGTTCCCGGACCAGCCTGGAGAGCCCCGCACCTTCCGATCCCACCACCAGAGCCAGGGCTCCGCTGGGAGGTTCCGAGCCGAGCACATCGCCGCCAGCGTTCTCGTCCAGCCCGGTCACCCAGAAGCCGGCTCGCTTCAGCCGGTCCAGGGCCCGCGGGATGTTGGCCACCTCGGCGACCCGAAGGTGCAACAGAGCACCGGCCGACGCCCGGATCGAGGCGGGTCCCACCACCGCACCACGAGGCCGCCGGACCACCAGGGCCGAGGCCCCGGCCGCTTCCGCGGTTCGGGCCACCGCGCCGAGGTTCTGGGGGTCGGTGACGCCGTCGAGGACCACAGCGAGTGGCTCCTCGGGCCAGTCCAGGTGCTCGAGGTCTCGTTCCGACAGCGGTCCGGGTACCGACACCCGGGCGGCCACGCCCTGGTGGTGAGCCCCCTGCGCCAGCGAGTCGATCCGGTCGCCGTCCACGATGGTGACGGGGATCCCCGCCCGGCTCGCGGCATCTCGAAGCTCTCGGAGCGGCTCCGTGGATCGAGACCCTCTGGCCACCAGGACCTCGGTGGTGGCCCCTGCGCGCACCGCTTCGAGGACAGGCCGTCGCCCAACGATCAGCGAGGTCCGCGCAGCTTGGCCCGAGGCTCGCGGGGCCATCAGGCCGGAACGAGGACCGCCAGGGCCAGACACCCGGCGCCATCCCCGGACAGGCCCAGGCCCTCCGGCCGGGTGGCCTTGACGGATACCCGGTCGGCCTCGATACCGAGAGCTCGACCCACGATGGTTCGCATCTGGTCTCGGTGGGGCCCGATCGAGGGACGTTCGGCGATCACCACCACGTCGCAAGACTCCGGCCGAAGGCCCGCGCTCCGGACGATCTCCACCGTCCGGGACAGGAGGTCCGGTCCGGAGATCCCGGCGATGGCCGGGTCGTCTTCGGGGAAGTGCTCGCCCACGTCGCCGAGCGCTGCGGCGCCGAGGAGGGCGCCGGCGAGAGCGTGACACACGACGTCGCCGTCCGAGTGACCGGCGAGGCCGGGTTCACCATCGAATGCCACGCCGCCCAGTCGCAGCGGGCGACCCTCCTCCCGGGGGTGAGCGTCGAACCCAAGACCGAAGCGAGCGTCAGCCATCGCCGTCCAGATCCTCGGGAACCGTCACCTTTCGGTTGGCCGGATCGCCGGGGACCACGGCCACCTGGAACCCCGCACGCTCCAGGAGCGCCGCATCGTCGGTGGCGTCATTCCCTTCCGCCTGCGCGGCCAGGTGAGCCCCCTCCAGGGCCAGGCGGTGGAAGGCCTGGGGGGTCTGGATCAGCATGAGGTCGTCCCTGGCCAAGGTCTCCGCCACCAGCCCGTCGGCCACCCGCTTCACCGTGTCCGGCGTTGGGATCCCCGGCACCGCCCCATCCGCCCGTCCCAGCGCAGCCAGCACCTTGACGAACAGGCCGGGGGTGGCCCGAGGACGAGCCACGTCGTGACAGACGATCGCGTCGAATTCTTCCGGAACGGTCTTCAGGGCGGCCCGAACCGAGGCCTGGCGGGTCTCGCCGCCGGTCACCACGCTCAACAGCTTGGCCGAGGAAGCGGCTTCTGTGCGCGCCGCGGCCTCCCATCCGGGTGGAGCGGCCACCACGAACCCCTCGACCTCCGCGCACGACTCGACGACACCGACCGCCCACGCCAGCAGCGTTCTGCCCTCCAGCTCGGCGAATGCCTTCGGCGTCTCCTGCCCCAGTCGGCGGCCTCGTCCGGCTCCCAGGAGCAGGGCCGCGACTCTCATTCCTCCCCGAGCCGCGCGAACAACATGCGACCGGAAGCGGTCTGAAGGATGTTGGTGACGGTCACTCGGACATCGGATCCCAGCTGTTCGCGGCCTCCCTCCACCACGACCATGGTGCCGTCATCCAGGTACCCGACCCCCTGGCCGTGCTCCCGTCCTTCCTTGGCCAGATGCACGGTCACCTCTTCACCCGGCAACAACGACGGTCGCAGTGCCTCGGCCAGCGCCTGCACCGACCGAACGGGCACGTCCAGGGCTCCCGCCACCTTGGCCAGGTTGGCGTCACCGGTGACCAGGCACCCCGATCGCTCTCGGGCCAGCCTGATCAGCGTGGCGTCGACGTCACCACCTGGAGGATCCGACTCGTCGAGCTGCATGTCCACGGATGGCTCACGCTGGAGAGACCCGAGGACCTCGAGCCCTCGCTGGCCCCGAGCCCGGCGGGTGGGATCCGACGAGTCCGCGATGCGCTGGAGCTCGTCCAGCACGCCCCGGGGGACCAACATGACGCCGCCCATGAACCCGGCCCGGACGACGTCCAGGACCCTCCCGTCGATGAACGCGCTGGTGTCGATGACGTTGACCTCGTCGGCGGAGACGGTGAAGGCCTGGGTCTTGAGGCCGAACACCCCGAAGATCTCATCGCGCTTGGCCCGGCCCAGGCGATATCCCACGTAGCCCAGGATGATTCCCACCAGGGCAACGGTGGGGTACGCCACGGCGGGAGGGAGCTGGAACAGCATGATCGAGGCCAGCGCGGCGATCACCAGCCCCAGGATCAGGCCCAACACCGCGGCCAGCAGCTCGGAGGCCGGCATCCGCTGGAATTCCCGCTCCACCGCCGAGACGGCCACGACCGCTCGCCGCCCGATGACCCCGCCCAGCACGTAGCCGATCAGGCTTCCCAGGACCACGATCAGCAGCCGGGTGGTCTCCTGAACATCGAGAGCGTCCCCGATCTGCCACCCACCGGCAGTGAACAGGGCCACCAGTGCCAAACGAATGAGCTCGACGAAGAGACCCTGCGAGGCGGGCTTGGCGGGTTGCTGAGATTCGCTCACGTCACCGCGCCCCACGTGGGAGGCGAGCGCACGCTCCTTTAGCCGGATGGCTCGAGAACGACCGAGTGAGCTTCCTCGAGCACCTTGTCCACCATGCCCTCGGCTTTCTCCTCGACCACGCCGACCGCGAACACCAGCTCGGAAACCAGGATCTGCCGGGCCTTGGCCAGCATCCGCTTCTCGCCGGCCGACAGACCCTTCTCGTTCTCTCGGATGGCCAGGTTCCGGACGACCTCGGCGACCTGATAGACGTCGCCCGAACGGATCTTCTCGATGTTGGTCTTGTAGCGCCGGCTCCAGTTGGAAGGCATCCGGGACTCTTCCTCGCGGAGGACGTCGAGAACCTTCTTGACCTCTCGTTTGCTGACCACCTCGCGGATCCCGACCTCCTCGGTGCTCTCAACAGGAACCATGAGCGTGAGGTCTCCGTACGCGAGTCGAAGGACGAAGTACTTCCGCTTCTCCCCGAGAAAGACTCGTTCCGTTACGCTTTCGATGACTGCAGCCCCATGATGGGGGTAGATGACCTTGTCACCTTTCCGGAACACAGCGCTCCTTTATGTAGCCATCGTTGGGCGGACAGCGGCTGCTCGCGGCGACTCATTGTAACAGGTCAGGCGGTCGAAGCCAAGTCATAACCGCTGGTCAGAAGGGTATTCACGCCGCCGAGCTCTCGCCCATGCGTTCTTCGTTCGAGCCGACAGACTCCCGTCGGCGCGACCACCGGAGCGCGTCGGTCACCCGGCGGACACGTTTCACGCGCACGCCCGGTGGCGTCTCGGGGTCACCGGGGCAGTACACGGTGGTGAACCCGGCCGCCGCGGCGGCGGCCAGGCGCTGACCCATCCCCGCCACCGGCCTGACCGCGCCGGTCAGGCTGATCTCTCCGACGAATGCCGTTCCCCGTGGAGGAGGGATCTCCCGCACCGCCGAGGCCAGCGCGGCGGCCACAGCCAGATCGCTGCCAGGATCGTCGACCCGCAGACCTCCGGCCACCGCGCCGTAGACCTCTGAGCGCCGGAGCGATACCCCGGCCACTCGATCGGTGACCGCGGCAACGACTCCGAACCGTCGGTGGTCCAGCCCCGAGGCATGGCGTCGCGGGCCGGCGTCGGTGGGAACCGAGAGGGCCTGGATCTCCACCGCCAGGGCTCGTCGTCCGGCGGACACCAGCGCCACCGCGGCTCCCGTTTCGGCTTCGGGCGACGCCAGCGCCCGAGCTGCGTCCACCTCGCTCAGCCCCGCCGACCCCATCTCGAACCACGCCACCTCTCCCTCCGGCCCGAACCGGTTCTTCCCACCGATGAGGACCCGGAGCCCGGTGGGGCCATCGCCGTCGAAGGAGCACACGGCGTCCACGGCGTGCTCGAGCGTCCGGGGGCCGGCCAGGTCTCCACCCTTGGTCACCTGGCCCGCGAGCAGGATGGCGATCCCCTGTCGCTTGGCCAGACCGATCAACCCGTCCGCGCACACCCGGACTTGCGCCGGTCCTCCCGGGAGGGACGGAAGCTCCGGGTCGCGGATGGCCTGGATCGAGTCCACCACCATCACTTCGGGCCGGACCGCCCCAGCGGCCTCCAGCACCGCCGGGAGCTCCCGGCCGGGGACGAACGAAGCCCCGTCGGGCGCCACCCCGACGCGCTGCGCCCGACCGGCGACCTGGTGATGGGTCTCCTCCCCCGACGCCACCAGGCACGGATGGCCTCGAGAGCCGAGGGTCCCCACGATCTGGAGGAGGAGCGTGGACTTGCCGATCCCGGGCTCGCCGGCGACCAGGACCACGGAGCCGGGAACCAGGCCGCCGCCCAGGACCCGGTCCATGCCTGGCAGACCGGTGGACAGCCGCCGCTCCGAGGTCGCGGAGCCGGCCATCAGCGGGACGACCTCCTCGCTCGTCCCCGAAGCCGGGGAACGCTCCTGGAAGGAGCCCCACGCCCCGCAGCCGGGGCAGCGGCCCACCCACTGGGACACCTGATGTCCGCACTCGGCGCACGAAAGGACCCGACGGATCTTCCCCACGTCCCCGACACTAGCGGCGGGGGGTGACAGGAACTACGTGGGGCTGGTGACCGCGTCCAGCAGACGACGGGAGGCGGTGGCCACCTCGTCCACCGCCGCGTCGAACGCCTCGGTGTTCTTCCGGGAAGGCACCCGGTAGCCGCTCACCTTCCTCACGTACTGGAGCGCGGCTTCGCGGATCTCCTGCTCGGTGGCAGGCTCGTCCGCCCGGCGCAGCGTCTTGATGCTTCGGCACATAAGAACACGATACCGCCGGTGTCAGTCCCGGCCGGCCTCGATGTCGGAGACCCGGTCGCTGCCGGCGGCTCCGCACAGCTCCACCAGGGAGACGCCGCCGGCGCCCAGGCGATCGCGGACCGCTTCGCGGACACTCGGAAGGCGCCGGTACAGGGACCGTCCGGGACACGCGGTGCTCGCGTAATCCAGGTGTCCCCGGATCGAACCGACGGGAGCTCCGTACCGATCCACCGCCCAGGCCAGCACGTCGGCCAGCGCCTCGAGCTGCAACGCCGAGGGCCGTTGCAGGCCGAAGTGTCCCTCGCACATGACCAGGAGATGTCCCCGAGGGTTGTAGTTCGTGGCGGTGTCGCCCACGGCTCGGACCGGCCGGCCCTCGTACACGTTGCCGTTCCGGTCGATCAGCAGGTGGTAGGCGATGTCCGGCCACCCCCGAGACTGATGGGATCGCTGGTGGGCTCGAAGATGATCGGGGGCATCACGGTTGTCGGTGAGCTTCGACGCGCTGTGGTGCACGGTGATCCGCTTGATGGTGTGCCGCTTGAAGGGCCCGGTGGGCTCCCGCGCCCCCCATGCGTCCCTGCAGATCAGCTCGACGGTTCGTTGCTGCGCGCCGGCCCGGCCGCCGAGGAGGAACCCCACCAGTCCGACCAGGAAACCCCTGCGGGAGACCGCCACTTCGGCACAGTACCCCCAGAATGCCGAGAGCCCGGCGACCTTTCGGCTGCCGGGCTTCGGCCTTACCGCCCGCAGGCGTCCCTACGGACGGGGTTTGGTTCGGACCTCTTGCCTACCCCAGGACGGGGTTAGGACTCCTGCTGGCCGGCCAGCTCGACCGGTGGTGTGTCCGGAGGCGGCGTGGCGGGCTCGAACACCATCTCGCCGTCACGCACGCTGACGATGATCGTCTGGCCGGCGGAGAACTCCTTGTACAGGATCTTCTCCGAAAGCGGGTCCTCCACCAGGCGCTGGATCGTCCGACGGAGCGGCCGGGCCCCGAGCGAGGGGTCCCATCCCCTCTCCGCCAGGAGCTCCTTCGCTCCGTCGGTCAGCTCGATCTCCACGTCCTTCGTCTTCAGCTGAGACTCGACCCGCCTCATCATCAGGTCCACGATCTGCTTCACGTGCTGACGAGACAGGGAGTGGAACACGATGACCTCGTCGATCCGGTTCAGGAACTCGGGGCGGAAGGAGCGCTTCAGCTCCTCCATCACCTTGTCTCGCATCTTCTCGTAGGTCACAGCATCGTCCCCGCCGGGGGAGAACCCAAGCGTGGTGCCCTTCTGGATATCCCGAGTTCCCAGGTTGGAGGTCATGATGATCACGGTGTTCTTGAAGTCCACCGTGTGCCCCTGGGCGTCGGTGAGGTGCCCGTCCTCCAGGATCTGGAGCAGGGTGTTGAACACGTCGGGGTGGGCCTTCTCGATCTCGTCGAACAGCACCACGGAGAACGGCTTGCGCCGCACCGCCTCGGTCAGCTGTCCACCCTCCTCGTAACCCACGTACCCCGGCGGCGAGCCGATCAGGCGCGACACGGTGTGCTTCTCCATGTACTCCGACATGTCCAGCTGGATGAGGGCGTCCTCGTCCCCGAACAGGAACTCGGCCAGCGCCTTGGACAGCTCCGTCTTCCCGACCCCCGAGGGGCCCAGGAAGATGAACGAGCCGGAGGGACGCTTGGGGTCCTTGAGTCCGGCGCGGGTCCGGCGGATGGACTTGGACACCGCGGCTACGGCCTCGTCCTGGCCGACGATGCGCCTGTGCAGCTCGTCCTCCATGCGGAGAAGCTTCTGGGTCTCTTCCTCGGTCAGCTTGAACACCGGGATGCCGGTCCACGCGGCCAGGACCTCGGCGATCTCCTCCTCGTCGACCTCCGACAGGATGTCGAGCTCGCCGGACTTCCACTCCGCCTCGCGACGCTTTCGCTCGGTCTGAAGCTCCTGCTCCTCCTCCTTGAGGACCTGGGCCCGCTGGAAGTCTTGGGAGTCCACCGCCGACTCCTTCTGCATCCGGACCTCGGCGATCTTCTCGTCCACCTCGCGCACGTCGGGCGGCGCGGTCATCCGGCGGATCCGCATCCGCGAGCCGGCCTCGTCGATCAGGTCGATGGCCTTGTCAGGCAAGAACCGGTCGCTGATGTAGCGGTCCGACAGGTTCGCCGCGGCCACCAGGGCGTCGTCGGTGAACGACACGCGGTGGTGAGCCTCGTAACGGTCCCGGAGGCCCTTGAGGATGTCGATGGTGTGGGACACGGACGGCTCGTTGACGTCGATGGGCTGGAACCGGCGCTCGAGGGCCGCGTCCTTCTCCAGGTGCTTGCGGTACTCGTCGCGGGTGGTGGCCCCGATGGTCTGCAGCTCGCCCCGGGCCAGCATCGGCTTGAGGATGGAGGCCGCGTCGATGGCTCCCTCGGCCGCCCCGGCGCCCACCAGGGTGTGGAGCTCGTCGATGAACAGCACGATGTCGCCTCGGGTGCGGATCTCCTTCAGCACCTTCTTCAGGCGCTCCTCGAAGTCACCGCGGTACCGGGAGCCGGCCACCAGGGCACCGAGGTCCAGCGTGTAGATCTTCTTGCCCTTGAGCGTCTCCGGGACGTTGCCCTTGACGATGTCCTGGGCCAGGCCCTCGACGACGGCGGTCTTGCCCACGCCGGGCTCCCCGATCAGGACCGGGTTGTTCTTGGTCCGGCGAGACAGCACCTGCATGACCCGCTCGATCTCCTTCTCCCGGCCGATGACCGGGTCGAGCTTGTTCTCGTGGGCCAGGCCGGTGAGGTTCCGGCCGAACTGGTCCAGGACCATGGAGCCCTGTGGAGCCTGCTCCCCGGGGCCGCTCTCCTTGCCCCCGGTGTATCCGGACAGGAGCTGGATGACCTGCTGGCGAACCCGGTTGAGATCCGCGCCGAGCTTCTGGAGGACCTGGGCGGCCACTCCTTCTCCCTCCCGGATCAGTCCCAGGAGGATGTGCTCGGTTCCGATGTAGTTGTGGCCGAGCTGGAGCGCCTCGCGCAACGACAGCTCGAGAACCTTCTTCGCTCGCGGGGTGAATGGGATATGGCCGGTGGGCGCGGACTGCCCCTGGCCGATGATCTCTTCAACCTGCTGGCGGACGGCCTCCAGGGAGATCCCCAGTGACTCCAGGGCCTTGGCGGCCACCCCTTCTCCCTCGTGGATCAGTCCGAGGAGGATGTGCTCGGTTCCGATGTAATTGTGGTTGAGCATCCTCGCCTCTTCCTGGGCGAGGACCACGACCCGACGGGCCCGGTCGGTAAAGCGCTCGAACATCTCGTTCCTCTCCCTCCGAGCCGCTTCGCGGCTCCTTGGGTTCCGCCTCAGGGATCTTCGGAACCCCGTCCTACCCCCGAGGCACGGCGGGCGCTCCTCGGGTGCCACTTCGCGCCCCCGGAGCGCCACGCGAGGCGATTATAACCTCGGGGTCCAACATTCCCCCCGAAGGCCGCCTCCGTCATGCTCCAACCGGCGTACCTCCTCCCGTATTTCGGTTGGGAAGGGTCCGCGGATGAGGTTTTTTTGTGGAGCTTTTCCCCTACGACGTGGCTTTCTGGGTCCCCTGAGGGCCCTCCAGCCGATCCTTGACGCCCTCGCCGGCCCCCTCGACGGCCCGGATGCTTCGCTCCGCCCCGGTCTCCACCACCTCTTTCCCCTTGCTCACCACGCGCTGGACCGAGGGGTTCCCGGTGAACTGGTCCCACGCGGCCCGAAGCTCCTCGTACCGCTCCCGGCCGGCCTTCGTGCCCAGGACGTATCCGACGCCCAGGCCCACGATCAATCCCGTCTTGAAGCCCATTCCAACCTCCTCGCTCGTCGCTCCTATCTTTCCCAACCTCACCCGGCCGTATCAAGCGGGAGCGAGGTTTCAGGTGATCGGGTCCTCGTCCGGCCGGGTCACGATGCCGAACTCGGAGCGCCAGTACTTGGGACTCGGCTCCATCGGACGCCAGCCCGGGAAGAACACCCGCTTGTCCCGGTCCAGGAGGTTCACCTTCTCCCCGTCGGTCGTGAACGTCCGCATGATCGGC
This sequence comes from Actinomycetota bacterium, assembly GCA_036833435.1. GTDB lineage: Bacteria > Actinomycetota > UBA4738 > UBA4738 > CALAEC01 > DAITPV01. The sequence continues at coordinate 18,079 of DAITPV010000013.1, forward strand.
CTCCAGGGCACGATCGCCGCCGCCTCCGGAGGGGGTGGTTCCGCGTCATCGATGGCGAACAGGCCGAGCTGGCTCTCCTCCG
>DAITPV010000014.1:0-17901 GCA_036833435.1 Actinomycetota bacterium
CAGCTCCTCGCCGAGCCGCTCCGCGCGGTCCCTGACCATGATGCCGGCCCGAACTCCGCGGAGCGCGTCGTCGTCGTGGGCCTTGGGGAGCCCGAACACGGCCATGACCGCGTCCCCGGCGAACTTCTCGGTCCGGCCCCGGAGGGCGGCGATCTCGTCCGAGGCCAGCCGGTAGAAGGCTCCCTGCATCTCCCGGATCCGTTCGGCGTCGAGACGGGTGGTGAGCTCGGTGGACCCGGCCACGTCGGCGAACAGGACCGTGACCACCTTCCGCTCCTCGGCGGCGGGGGCCACCGGCCAGCCGCACCGGGGACAGAACTGGGCGTCCTCCGGGAGCAGCGAGCCGCATCGGGCGCACGTATCCATGCTCACCAAACCAGGATACGGGACGCCTGGTGACGCTTACCGGGCCGGGCGGAAGCCGCGGATGTCGAGCATGGAGCCGGTGCGCTTGGCCTTCGGCTCGAACACCGCCTCGACCGACTCGCCGATCCCCGGATGATCGGTCTCGATCAGGAAGTGCATCAGCATGGTGTCGGCGCCGTCGAGCCGGATCAGGCCGACCACCGCCGGGTCCTCCAGGGGCTCTCCCTCCACCCCCACGTAGCCCACGGTGAACGACTCCACGGTCCCGCCGGGGCCGACCTCCACTCCGGCGTCCAGCGGCCCTCCGAAGCACCGTTCGCAGAACAGCCGAGCCGGGCAGTAGGTGATCCCGCAGTCGTCACACCGTGATCCCAGGAGCACGCCCCGATCCTTCAACGCGATGAAGAACGCTTCGCCGGCGACCCCCGGCGTGTACCGGTGGCGGATGGGGACCTGGCCCCTCCACAGCACCACGTCCTGAGGATCGGTGAGCTTCTCGAACATCAGCGCTTCCTCCCACGGGGACGGAAGTACTCGATGTCCAGGATGGAGCCCACGCGCTCGTCCTCCGGACGCCACACGGCCTCCACCTCCATGCCGATCGACACGTCGTCGGGCTCGACCTCCCCGAGCTTGTGCATGAACCCCATCATGGGCGACGCGCCGTCGATCTCGATCACCGCCGGGATCTCCGGGACCTTCAGCGGTTCCATGTCCCAGCGGATGTAGCAGATCGAGTACGTGTTGACCGTGCCTGTGTCCTGGACCTCGATCCACGCGTCGGTGGGCCGGAAGCACTGCTCGCAGAACATCCGGGGCGGGACCAGCACCCTGCGGCACCGGCGGCATTCTCGGCCCAGGATCACGCCGGCCCGCAGCCCCCGCAGATACGTGCTCACCGCCACGCCGGCGTCCCAGGCATACCGGGCGTCCACGGCGAAGTCCACGGCACCCACCGCCTTCCGGAACTCCGCGTCCCGGAGGGACCGGGGTCCCAGGGTGGTGCCCGGTGGCGTTGGAACCTCCGGGGTCTTCACCGCGCGGAGCTTTCGCTTGGCGGGAGTCATTTGCCCATCACCACCACGGTGCCCACCTGCATGAGGTCGCCCCACGCCTGGGCCACGCCCTTTCGGGGATCGCCGGGGACCTGGCGCTTGCCGGCCTGGCCGGAGAGCTGCCAGTACAGCTCGGCGATCTTCATCAGTCCGGCCGCGGCGATGGGGTTCCCCACCCCGAGCAGTCCACCCGACGGCGTGGAGGGAAGGTCGCCGTCGCGGTCCAGGACGCCGTCCCGCATGGCCTCCGGGGCCTTCCCCTTGTCGAACAGCTGAAGCCCTTCGAGGTGATGCAGCTCCTTGTAGTCGAACGGGTCGTAGGGCTCGGCGATGTTGATCTCCTTCCGGGGCTCCCGGATCCCGGCCATCTCGTACGCCTGCCGGGCCGCGTACTCCACGTACCGGGGGTAGTACAGGTCCCGGTTGGTCCAGTACGCCGTGTCCAGGTGCCAGCCCACCCCGTCCACCCACACCGGCCGGTCGGTGACTCGCTTGGCCACGTGCTCGGCAGCCAGCACCACCGCCACGGCGCCGTCGGAGACCGGCGAGACGTCCAGCCGCTGGACCGGCCACGCCAGGACCTCCGAGTTCAGCACGTCGTCCACGGTGATGTCCGCCTCGCCGAGAAGGGCGGCGGGATGGTCGGCGGCGTTCCGCTTGTTCTTCACCGAGACCCGAGCGATGTCCCGCTTCTCCAGCCCGTGGACGCTCATGTACCGATTCATCTCCAGGGCGAAGATCCACAGGAGGTTCGGTCCCAGCGGTCGCTCCAGGATGTTGTCGAAGATCGTGATGAACGCGCCCTGGGCATGCGGCTGGGTGGAGGACATCTTCTCCTCGGCCACCACCAGACAGGTGTCGAACATCCCGCTGGCCACCTGGTACCAGCCTTGGATGGTCACGAACACGCCAGTGCCACCGCCCACATAGGTGCGGAAGTACGGCTTGCCCCACGCCCCGGCGCCGTCCGAGAGGTACTCGCCCTTCATGTGCACGCCGTCGAAGGCGTCGGGGGCCGTCCCCATGGCCACGCAGTCGATGTCGTCGAGCGTCATCTCCGCGGAGTCCAGAGCGGCTTTGGCCGCCTGCCAGGCCAACTCCTTGCCCGTCTCCTGGGCCCGGCGCACGAATTTGGTCATCCCCGCGCCGACCACCGCCACTCGCTGGCCCATCCTCAGCCTCCCGTCGGGGTCGCGTACTCGATCAGATCGACCCGGTTCCCGTCCGGGTCCTGGAGGGAGGCGAACCGGGCGAACCCCTCGACGTCTCCGGTGTGCTCGGCGAACTCCGCTCCCCGGCCCTGGAGATCGGCCCGGGCCTCCTCGAGGTCGTCGACCCGGAACACCACGGTCCCCCCCGGCTCCGGCGACCGGCCTTCGATGGTCCCGTGGAGCGCCAGGCGGACCGGTCCCGCGTCGAACTCCGCCCACTGGGAGTCGTCCCGCCGGAGAAGCTCCAGCCCCAGGACGGAGGAGTAGAAGTCGACCGACCGGTCCATATCGGTGACCCAGAAGTAGATGTAGTCGAGCCGCCCCAGCACCCTCATCACGCCACCGCCGCGTCCGACGCATACACGGTGACGGCGGCCGTGGTGGTGGGAACCCCCCGCCACGACTGGGCCACCGCGACCCCGGCGTCCTCCACCTGTCGCTCTCCCGCCTCGCCGCGGAGCTGGAGCACGCATTCCAGGGTTCGGGCCAGGCCGTTGGCCTCGAAGAGGTACCCCTGGCCCAGTGAGCCACCCGACGCGTTCACCGGGAGCTCTCCGTCTCGGCCGAAGTACCCCTCCTCGAGCATGGCTCCCGCGTCACCCGGCCGGGCCAGCCGGAGGGCCTCGAGATGCATGAGCTCCCGGTACGAGTAGGTGTCGTCGACCTCTGCCAGATCGATGTCCCGGGTGGGGGACCCCAGCCCGGCCATCTCGTAGGCGCGGTCGGCGGCCTGCCGAACGTACTCGGCTTCCTCCCACGACCGGCTCTCCAGCGAAGCGCTTCCGGAGGACCATCCCGCGCCCATCACCCACACGGGTTCGTCGGTCAGGTCCCGGGCCCGGTCCGCCGAGGCCAGCACCAACAAGACCGCGCCGTCGGCCCGCTGGGCCACGTCCAGACGGCGGAGCGGCCACCACATCGGGCCAGAGGCCTCGACGTCGGCCGTGGTCACCGGACTGGGATACGCGGCCAGGGGGTTGTCCAGGGCAGCCTGGCGGTTCTTCTCCACCACCAGCGCGCACTGCTCCTCGGTGGTCCCGGTGACCTCCAGGTAGCGGTTCATCTCCAGGCCGGCCACGGCGTGGGGTGAGAGCCCGAGCGGCCTGTTGTACACGGGGTCCAGGGCGAACTGGTGGATCGATCCGGGCGTGAGGATGTCGGAGGCCTTGCTGTGCCCCTCGACGGCCACCACCTCGGCGGCCCCGGAGCGGATCAGCATGACCGCGGTGGCCACGGCGAACAGGCCATCGGCGGAAACCGTGTGGACCGGGCGAAGGGCCCCGCCGATCTGGTCGGGGACGTACTCGTCGAAGATCGAGGTCCCCTCCCAGAAGTCCTCGGAGACCGCCACGAAGGAGTCAACGTCCTTGCGAGGGTCGATCCCGGCGTCGTCGTAGGCCCGGAGGGCCGCCTCGAAGGTCAGCTCCTTGTAGGACAGGCCCGCGGTGATCGGGGCGAACCCCGCGTGGCCCACGCCGACGATGGCGACCCGGTCCCCCATGGCGGCGGCGAGTCTAGCAAAGCGAAGGGGGCGGCCCCGAGGGCACCCCCTGGTCCGCTACTTGTCGGTGTCCGTGACCTTGCCGGTCCCCGTGAACGTGGCCTGGCCCGAGGTCAGGTTCAGGGAGAACTTCTCGTTCTTCTTCTCGTCCTTGTTGTCGTTCTTTGTCTTGACCACCACTTGCTCGGTGGCGTCGCCCGCGGCAAAGCTGAGGGTCCCGGCCAGCGCCTTGAAGTCCTTCGGCTTGGCGCTCCCCGGAGCCGTGGCAATGGTCGCGCTGACCGCCTGGCCGAGGTCGCCGGTGCGAGTCACGGTGAACGTGGCCCTCTTGCCCTCCTTGGCCTTGGCCGGGGAGATCGCGTACGAAGGCGTAGTCAGTTGGAGCGACCAGCTGTTCAGGACCCCAAAGTCCCCGGAGGTGTCATCCGTGAGGAACAGGGTCCACGTCCCATTGGGATCCAGGCCGTCGAACGTGCTCAGCCCGGTCCCCTGCGTCGGCGGAGCCGGAGCAGGGAGGTCCTCAGCATCCTCGTGGTTCGAAGGCTTATAGGCTCCCGGGGAGATGGGCGGAGTCTCCTCGTCCGGCAGGAGGCCGGTGGCCTCGTCATCCAGGGTCACGTCGACGCCGGCGATGCTGGTGCCTCCGCCCGCGTCAGACATCAGCATGGTGTTCCGCGCTCCGGGTCCGCTCAAGAGGATGTCCAGGTCGTCCGGCCACGTGTGCCGCAAGCCGTTCAATGTGACGTTGACGTCCTGGACCGGGGAGGCCAGGCCCGAGGTCGTCACGGAGGTTCGATAAGGGTCCCCGGGACCCTCATGGTTGATGCACACTCCGGTGCTGGTAGGCGCGGTGGGCGTGCTCGTTTGGATCAGCAAGACCCAGCTGCTGAACTCTCCCGACTCGGTCGGGGAGTCGTCGTCGACGAACAGGTTCCACGTCCCGTTGGGATTCGTGCCGTCGAACACGGAGAGGCTGGAGCCGTAGGGACCGGCCGGCGCGGGCGGCGGGAATGCGTCGGCACCGGCGGAGACATCGTGCAGCCGGTACGCCCCCGAGACCCAGGGAGCGGGAGGGGTGGACGCGGCCTCGTCGTCGAAGTCGATGAAGAGGTCAGTGACGTCGTCTGTGTTGCCACTGTCGGATGCGATCAGGGCCGTCTGGCCGCCAGGGCCCACCAGCAGGATGTCCAGATCGGCCGTGGATCCGTGGGCCAGGAAATTGAAGCTGACGTTCACGTCCTGGATCGTGCCCGGGCACCAGTCGAGGGTGATGGGGCTCGGGTAGGGATCGGCCGGCCCCGAGGTGGTCCCGGGAGCGCCGGCCGGGATCGTGACGTTATCCCCGTTGAACGGTTCGATCTCACCGGCCTCCGCGATTCGAGCCACACTTACCATTAGCAGGAAGCCGGCCGCGACGGCGACGCGATTCCTCAAGCTTGATCGACTCGCGGTCCTCATCATTCAGCCATCTCCTTCCCCCCACGCGCGCGCGGGTCACCGCGTGGTCAGCGGAGTATAGGCGGGCGGTCAAGCCCCGCCGGGCGGGTTGGGAGGCAGACCGCCGACCGGAACGAACACCGGTCCGTCTCCCCGAGCGACCGCGCGAAGGATCGCGTACATGGGCGAGTCGCGGAGCGCGCCGGCTCTGGACGGCAGGTCGATCTCCATGCGGACCAGCCCCGGCGAGTCGTGGTGGACGTCGGCGCCCAGGGCATCCAGCACGTCCCTGATCGGTCGGTTGGTCTCCAGGGCGTAGCCGCGGAACCGGCGGATGCCGTTCTCCAGGGCCACCGCCCCCAGGGCCTGGAGCAGGAAGGTCCCCAGGCCCTTCCGCTGGTACTCATCGACCACGGTGACCGCCGCCTCCGCAACGTCCGGCTCGGTGGGCGCTCGAACGTACCGGGCCACCCCGGCGCCCACCTCGCGTGGACCCTCGAGGGCGAAGGCGAGGTAGGCGAAGTGGTTCACGTAGTCGATCTCGGTGAGCTCGCGAAGCATGTCTGGGGTGAGCTCGCTGATCGGCGACAGGAACCGCCGGTACCGGGACTCCGGTGACAGCCTGCTGAACCCGTCGACCAGGTGAGTCTTGTCCTCGGGGACCACCGGCCGGATCCGGACCCGGACCCCGTCCTGCAGGGAGACCTCGGTGGTCCGGTGCCGGACGAACTCCTCGTCCACCGACGCTACAGGCGGCCGAGCAGCCGCCGCTTCTGGGTCTCGAACTCCTCCTCGGAGATCAGCCCGCGCTTCTTCATCGAGGCCAGGCGCTCGATCTCGTCCAGCGGAGAAGCACCGGTGGTGATGGGCTCGGTGTCGTCGCCGGAAGGCCCTTCGGCGGGCCGCTCCATCCGCATCTGGTTCGCCTCGGACTTCTCGTAGATCAGCTTCTGGACGTCCTCGGGGTGGCGGATGTCGCTGAAGTGGTTCTGTCCGTACTCCCCGCCGGACTCGATGATCAGGTCGCCGGCACCGACGGCCCGCTCCAGCACGGTCTGCTGGAACCGGACGTCGTTGATCCGCTCTAGCGGCATCTCCATGGATCGCTTGGCCAGCCAGCCGGAGCGGTGAATCACCCGGTCGGTGGTCACCACGAAGTGCGAGGTGATCCAGGCCAGGAGGGCGCGGACCGGATACGCCACGAACAGCACCACGGCGGCGCCCCACACGATCCACGCCACCACCCCGGGGGGGTCGAAGTTGGCGAAGACGATGATCAACGCCACCAGGATCAGGATGGCCGCCAGGGTGGGCAGAACCAGGGCGATCCAGTGGGGCCGAAGGTCGAGGATCAGCTCCTCGTGGTCCGCCAGGAGCCGCTTGGGGAATGGCATCCCTGGCACCGTATCGCCACGCCCGCCGGGCGGGCAACCTCGTTGACACCAGCGGAACGAGCAGGTATCAGTCAGCCGTGTCGATCCCCGATCCGCTGGACGCCGAGCGGCTGTCCCACCTCTATCGAGAGCGCTTCGCGGATCAGGACCAGATGTTCAAAGAGCGGGCGTGGGACATCCTGTGCCGACGGGCGCTCCAGCGATACGTCCGGGAGTCGGACACGGTGCTCGACCTCGGTGCGGGACGCTGCGAGTTCATCAATGCGATCCACTGCCGGGAGAAGATCGCCGTCGATCTCAACCCCGACGTCAAGGCCTTCGCCCGAGACGCCCTAGTGGTGGTGACATCCAGCGTCGACCTCACCGCCGTCGACCCGGCGTCGGTGGACGTGGTGTTCTCCTCAAACTTCCTCGAACATCTCTCCGGCAAAACCGCGGTGCTCAGCACGCTTGAGGAGTGCCATCGGGTCCTGAGGCCCGACGGGACGTTGATCGTGCTCATGCCGAACATCCGGTACCTCCACGGGCGCTACTGGGACTACTTCGATCACCACACCCCGCTGACCCATTTCAGCCTGGGAGAGGCCCTGAAGCTCACGGGCTATCGCCTCGAACGAGTCGTCCCCCGGTTCCTTCCCTACACGGTCAAGCAGACGGCCGTTCCCAAGAGCCTGTCTCTTCTGCGACTGTACCTCCGGCTGCCGTTTATCTGGCCGATCTTCGGCCGGCAGATGCTCGTCGTCGGAAGGCGCGATCCCTAGATGAGTCCCTGATCCACCGCTTCGGCGATCCAGGGGATGGTGTGATCCAGCGTCTGGTCCAGGGTCGTGGTTGCCTCGAAGCCAAGGATCTTCTTGGCCTTCTCCGTCGAAGGGATCCGGCGCTGGACGTCGTGCTCGAAGGGTGGATCGCTCACATATCGGAAGGGCCGGCCGGGCCGGAGCCGGTCCCAGATCTTCTGTGCCAGCTCCAGGACGGTCGTCGATTCCGCGGTTGACAGGTTGAAGTCCTCGTTGAGCGCCTCCGGGTGCTCCATCGCGGCCACGATTCCCTGGGCCAGGTCGCCCCCGTACGTGTAGTGACGAACCTGGCTGCCGTCCCCCAGGATGTGGAGAGGGTCCTGGCCCTTCACCACCTTGTGCACCAGGTCCGGGACCACGTGGCTCATCGCCAGCTTGACGTTCCCGCTGAGGATCTCGGGAGCCGCCCGGGCCCGCATCTCCCCCACCCCCACACAGTTGAACGGGCGAACGATCGTGTACGGGAGGCCGTGCTGCTCGTTCGCGGCCCGGGCGAAGTACTCCACGGCGAGCTTCTGGAACCCATACGAGGACCTCGGAGGAGGGATCTCGCGCTCCTGCCCCTCGGACGACGGCCAGGACGTCGCCGACTCGAACACCATCGACGAGCTCATGTACGTCACCTTCTGGAGTCTTCCTCGTCCAAAGACCTCGATCGCCGCGTCGCAGGCAGCGGCGGTGATGCGCTCATTGGTGGCCAGGAGATCGTAGGCATAGGAATGGAAGTAGGAGATCCCTCCGATGAGGGCCGCGCCGGCGATGAAGTGATCACAGTCACCCAGGATCTCGGTCAGACGGTCCACGTCTCTCGCGTCTGCCTCGACGAACCGGTACCCCGGGTGGGAGTCGTAGGACTTCGAGACGGGGCCGTACTTCGACAGGTTGTCCACGCCGACCACCTCATGCCCCTTCTCCAGGAGGTGCTCGACGACATACCCGCCGATGAACCCGGCCGAGCCGGTGACGAGGACCTTCACGTCTTCCGGGCGACCTTCTCGGCGAGCCGTTCCTCGGTCAGCCGGCGCCCGAAAGCGAAGAAGTACCAGTGCAGATAGCGGGGGATCCAGGCGGCCAGCTGGAAGTTCGAGCTCCCCAAGGATCGATCGAGCCAGATCGTGGGGATCTCGGCGATGGGAAGCCGGAGTCGCTTGGCCTTGGCCACGAGCTCGATCCCGACCTCGAAGCCGGAGTTCGAGTGAACCCCCACCGTCTGGAGGAACTGGGTGGAGTACGCCTTGAACGAGTTCGTCGCATCCCTGGTCCCCACCCTGGCGAACCAATGCAGGGTCAGGCCCGCCATCCGGGAAAGGAAGCTCTTGAACCACGGTCCCCCGACCTGCTGGCCTCCCCTGGTGTACCGGGAGGCCGCCGCGATCACCACTCCTCGTTCCACCAGACGGGCCAGCTGGTCGATCTGGTGAGGGTCGTCGCTTCCGTCGGCCATGGTGACAACCACGACGTCCGAACGAGCGTGCTCCACGCCGAAACGGATCGCCCGGGCGGGACCGGGACCGTGCTCGTTGAGCAGGGGGATCAGCCGCGGCTCCTCTCGTGCGTACTTCTCGAGGTAGGGAACGGTGGTGTCCGAGGGATGGTCGTACACCACGAGCACCTCGCAGGGAAGAGTGACCGCCTCGAACACCCGATCCAGGGAGGTGATGATGTTCTCATCCTCGTTGTAGACGGGGATGACCACGGAGACCCTGGGCTTCATACCTGGACCGTGTCGCCGATGAGCCCCCAGATGTCGGCCACCGGGACGTTGACCGCCAGTCCCCGGTACTCGGGATGGGGCGTTCCGACGATCAGGAGGTCCGAGCGGCGGAGCACTTCGTCCAGGGGCAGGAGATCCTGATCGTCCTTGACGTTCGGGTCGGTGGTCAGAACCTCTCGGGCCTTGAATCGGAGGATGCGCTTCAGCTTGTAGCTCAGGCTGGAACGTGTGTCATCGGATCCCCCCTTGAACGCCATCCCCAGGATGCCCGCCGACATCTGGGCGAGGTCGTAGCGCCGCTCCAAACGGGAAACCACGTAGAGCGGCAGCCCCTCGTTGATCATCATGCTGGCCTGCCCCATGTGGAAGTTGTTGTTGTTGAATGCCGCGAGCTGCGCCGTGTCCTTGAACAGGCAGGGCCCTGCGGCGAACCCGGCGCGAGGCAGGTCCTTGGCCCGGGGGTAGTCGTGCGCCAGGGCAGACCTGATCCGTTCGAAGTCGATCCCGAAGTCATTGGCGATCATGAAGAACTGGTTTGCCGCAGCGAACTTGATGTATCGCCAGGCATTGGTGAACAGCTTGGCCAGCTCCGCCTCCTCCGGCTCGAGCTGGACCACCTCTGACGTCAGGTTGCGGAACAGCTTCTCCGCTCGTTCGACCGCCCGAGGAGACCGTCCCGAGACGATCTGCGGGAGCTCGTAGAGCTCCACGAGCGCCCTTCCCTCGGCGATCCGCTCCGGGCAGAAGCACACATCGACGTCCCGCCCGCGGGAGCTGAGCACCGCTTCGACCTTGGCCGTCACCCCCGGGTACACGGTGCTTCGCAACACCAGAAGCTGCCCGTCCACGAATCGGTCGACGAGACCCCCGAGCGACTCCGAGACCGCCTGGATGTCCGGGTTCAGGTGCTCGTCGACCGGCGTCCCGATGACCACCACCACGGACTCGGCGGTAGAGATGAGTGCGGGGTCCGTTGAGGCCCGCAGCCTGCCGGCTTCGAGGGTGCGTTCGAGGACGGGATCGGCGCCATCCTCTCGAAACGGCATCCGGCCTTCGGAAACCGCTTGGACCGCCCGCTGGTCGATGTCGTACAGGCCAACGCGTAGTCCCCGATCGGCAAAGGCAAGCCCCAGGGGCAGGCCGGCCCGGCCGCAGCCCCCGATGATCACCACATCGAGGTCGAATCCCATGGGAACGGCGCTATTGTCCCACGCGCCAAGTGGCCTCAATGGCCCAACGGCACGAACGGGCCTTCACGCCACACGACCTCGAGCTCCGGATCGAACGATCCCTCGCCCGGGCCGTGGAACTGGATCTCGAGCACCCTGGAGGTGAGCGTGCCGGAGAACAGCGGCTCCACCTCGGCGTGGGCGCTCGGGAGCGGGTTCATCAGCAATCCATCCTCGGTGGTCGTTGGGAGGATCCTCCACGTGACCAGGCGCCCGTCCGCATACCGGAGGTCGACGAACATCGGATCAACTCTCCAGAACGTGCCGGCCAGCCGGCCGGACAGATTGGGGTTGAACCGGACAGCGGCGAACAGCAGCCTCGGAGAGTCCGGCACCTCGATCCATTCACCGATCCTGGCCTGTTGACGCCCGATCACCCGCTGGGACGAAGGAAGTGGATCCGGGCGGCGCCGGAGCAGGGTCAGGCCACCGAAGGCGTCGTACGTCCCCGCCACTTCATAGGACCGGATGATGGACCGCCACACCGCAGGCGCGTCGAGCATCGGGTGGCGGCCATCGATGTTGATCCATTGAGCGATCACGAATTCCGGCCCGTCGGGATCGGCGAAATGTGAGCCGGCCCACCGGTCAAGGAACGTCGTGTACGCGAAGTACGTCTGCAGAACGGGGTCCGGCTGCCATGGGAGGTGGTTGGCCTTGAGGAACAGGAGGTCGGCGGGGAGCGAGTCCGCGGTCCTGCCGGAGGACCGGATCATCGAGACCCACTCGGCGGGGAGTCGTTCGACGCTCAGGGCCCTCCGTGACTCGATCCGGTGGTCCTCGATCAGCCCCGGCAGGTCGAACAGCTCCGCGAGGTTCACCCAACCGTTGGCCGGACTCAGGAGCCCAGGGCACGGACAGATCGGCTTCCCGGCGGCGCCCACCGTGAACAACACGATCGCCATCACCCCCGCTCCCACCGCCGGGACCAGATGTTTGCGAGAAGAGATCCCCAGGATGACCACCGCTACCACGGCCATGAGCATCAGGAAGAAGGGATGGCCCTCGCTTCGAGTGAACAGCTGACGGAACGCCACCATCGCGGCGACCAGCAGGGGGATGCCGGCGAACGCCAGATCGCGGTCGGAGCGGCCGATCCAAACAAGAAGAGCTCCGAGACCCACCAAGCCCAGGAGCCCGAGCCACAGCAACAGCGGCGGATATGGCAGCGCCATCGCCCAGGCGTACCCCTGGACCCCCTCATACCCGGCCCGGAGCCATCGCAGGAAGTTCCCCGCACCCTCGAACAGCGGGGTTCCGAGCACGATGAGCGTGAGAAAGAAAGGCACCACCAGCCACGCGAGGGCCGACCGAAGAGAGACACGTTTCCGCACGACGAGGATCCCGCCCATGAGCGCGAGCATCCCCACGGCGGCGAAGCCCGTGAACTTGGCGAACAACTGAACCACCGCCAGGAGAGCGGCCGCCACCATGGCCAGCCGCCAGGCCGTGACCCGGGTCGGGGGGATCGTCAGGAGCAGGCCCTCCAGGAGCAGCAGCCGGAACTCCGGTGGGAGCGGTTGTGAGACGGCGAACAGATAGAGCACCGCGAATCCCACCAGGGGCAACAGCCGCCGGTTCACCGAGTAGTGGAAGATCATCACGCCCGCCAACACCAGCTGGGTGACCACGTCGAAGGCCGCGGCTTGATAGGCCGTTCCGCTCAAAGCGGCGGGAGCAATCAAGTATCCGAGCGGCCCGTAGGTGAACGCCACGTCTCGACCGAAGATGAGATCCGTGGAAGGAAGGGTGTTGATGGCCCAGACCCACGACTCGTCCAGGCCCGGCTGGATCAGCCAGAAGCTCGACGGAAACGCCGCCACGAACACATAGGCCGTCACCGAGATCGCGATCCCCCAGCGGACCCCCGGTCGGGACAGGATCTCGGACCATCTCCCCCCTCCCCGGGAGGCGTCGCTCACGGGGGGTGCGCCGGACGTCGAGCTCACTCCGGTCCCGATGAAGCAGCGACGGGAGTGGCTCCTCGGCGGACGAGGACCTCGATGTCACCCTCCAATAACAAGGTGCCCGAGTAAACGCGTGTGAAGTTCTCGGCCATGTACGAGTCAAGCGTCGTGGCAGGAGACTCCAGGAAGGGCGGTGGAGGATATGGGAAGTGGGCCGTGTTCACGATGACGTCCGTGCGCTCCAGATCCTGGACGATCAGCCTCTGGCCCCGATCGGTGTCGGTGAAGCACGGCTCTGCCTCGATGAATCGAGACACCGGCCGGCGGTCCGTGACCCAGTAGAAGATCGGGAAGTTGGCGAAATGACCCGTGTTGGCCTGGAGGCCCACGTAGATCGGATCGTCCGGACCGGTGTAGCGGTGGACGGTTTCCGTGACGTCGTTCCATACCTGGCGGTCGAAGACCCAGTCCTCCTCGATCCTCGAGAATCCGTATAGGGGATCGTAGGAGGGCCACGTCGTCCACGCGGAGAGGACGTTGGGGAGCCATGACGTGGCCATCACCAGCAGGAACACTGCCCCTGGAATGACAACGGCGGCGATCCGGCGACCACGGCTCCGCACGCCCTCGACGAGCACGGCGACTCCGACGATCGCCAGCGGCCACGTCGGGTGGGGCTCCGTGCTGGCCCGAGGCCGCATCTCCAGCCACACGAACAGGATGGCGATCCCCAGGGCCACGATGACCGCCCGTTCGAACGGTCGATCCCTCCCCCGGCGGACGCCCTTGGCGAGCACCAGGGCGCCGACCACCGGTACGCCATAGGTCCCCAGCGCAAGCGTGAGGTCGTTCCCGGACCACATCCGCCCCGTGAAGGGCTTCACCAGCGCCTCGAGGGCGGGTCCCCAGGCGTCGGGGAGACCTCGGCAGTACGGGCGCGGGTAGTACTCGAACGGGAACTCGATGAGGTTCAGATACGCGCGGTCGAACCCCACCACGGCGATCAGATACACCCCGAACAGTGCCGGAGGGACCAGGCCGGCCACGAGCATCCACCGCGCCGAGGCACCGAGTCGGTGGCGAAGAAGCAGCCACAGAACGACCACCAGGACGACGGTGATCACCACGAACTCGTACCGCCCCCAGAAGGAGAGGCCGATCAACAGGGCCCCGATCGTCACCCGGCGTGTGGAGCGCGACGGATCCTCGGCAGCCCGAAGGATGAACCACATCCCCCACAGGATCAGAGCGATCGAGCCGGCGAAATGGAAGTGCGCCGGGGAATAGGCAAACGTGGCGATGGGGATCGTCAGGAGCGCGGCGACCCATCTCCGAACGAACCGGGAGGCCACCACGTACACCCCGAGGACCAAGACGGCGTGGAGGACCAGGTAGCCGAGCCGCAGCGGCAACAGTCCCCTGCCGAACACCCCCATGATCGCGGCGCCGTAGTAGGGGGGGCCGGGCCCGTACAGCGTCCACAGGTCCCGGTAGGGAACCTGGGTCAGCCCGGAGAACCGAGCGAGGGTGAGAAGGAGGCCCCCGTCATAGGGGCTGGGGATCGACTGGATCGGGACGGGGGATCCGAGGACCACCAGTCCCAGCGGAACCAGGACGGCCAGACGATCCCGCTTCCTCCGGGGCTCTGGAACAGGCGCGGTCCCTGGAGGAGCAGCGACCTCACTCCCGGTGGCCACGGGTGTTGAAGCGTCTTCCGATGCTGAGTGACTTCGTCGCCTCGAGTGCACCGGCTAGAATCCGGGCCATGGCAGGTCTTCCACTCTCCATCGTCATCCCGATTTGGGGTAGAGACCATAACCTGCGGCATTTGATCCCGTCACTCGAGCAGGACCTGGGGTCCGCCGTTCCGCATCCCGAGATCATCGTCAGCGCCGGGCCCGCCAACGCCGCGGTCCACGAGGTCTCGGTGGGCCTTGGAGCGAAGTTCGTCGAGGCGAGCGGCGACGGGTACGGCGAGGTGCTTCGGGCGGGGCTGGGGGCGGCCACCGGTGACTCCATCATCACCATGGACGGCGACTTCTCTCACCGCCCCGGCTTCGTGCGAACGATGTGGTACGGACGAGACCGGGGCGAGCTGGTGATCGGCTCCAGGTACGTCCGAGGTGCGTACGCGGAGATGTCGTTCGGCCGCCGCTTCCTCAGCCGCATGCTCAACTGGATCTATCGGAAGGCCCTCTCGCTCCCATACCGCGACCTGTCGAGCGGCTTTCGCCTGTATCGGCGGCAGCTCCTCGAAGACATCGGCTTGCCGAACGCCAAGGGCCTGGACGCGCTTCCGGAGCTGGTGGTGCGGGCCTACTGCCAGGGATGGAAGATCGGAGAGGTCCCCTTCTGGTACCAGGGAGCGCAGCCCCTCACCCGGGTTCGGATGCTTCGTCTCGGCTGGAGCTACCTTCGGACGATCGGCCGCGCCTTCGCCCTTCGGAACTCGGTGAAGTCGGCAGACTACGACCACCGGGCCTTCGACTCCTGGATCCCGCTGCAGCGATACTGGCAGCGCAAGCGCTTCAAGATCATCCAGGAGTTCGTGCCGCCCCATGGCCTGGTGCTGGACATCGGCTGTGGGACCAGCCGGATCGTCCAGAATCTCCCCCGGGCCGTGGGCCTCGACCTGGCGCTCCGGAAGCTCCGGTGGCTTCGAGAACCGGGCCGGATGTTGCTCCAGGGCGACATGAATCTCCTCCCGTTCGGGGACGGAGCCTTCGACGCCATCGTGTGCTCCGAGGTCATCGAGCACGTTCCGCGCGACCAGGTCCGCCTGGCGGAGCAGGTCCGGGTGATCCGTCCCGGCGGCATGCTCATCCTCGGAACGCCGGACTATGGGAAGCGCCTGTGGCGGACCCTGGAATGGATCTACGGGAAGGTGTTCCCCGGCGGGTATGTGAAGGAGCACATCAACAGATACACCTACGACACGCTCCGTGAGGAGCTCGAGAAGGATCTGGGCCTCGAGGTCCTCGAGTGCCAGTACGTTGGTCGTTCGGAGATGATCTTCAAGGCCCGGATCCCGGTCCGCGACCGGGTTCCCGAGCTGACACCGGCTTAGTGCGCTAGCAGCCGGTCGCAGCTCACCAGAACGTTGAACCCCGCCAACGGGGCCACGTCGATCTGCTGCAGCGATCCGCCTCCGCGGCATGCCTCCCGAGCCTCCGTCAGGCTCTGGGACCAACGCGGCCCCCCGGATCGAAGGTTGGGGTCTCTGAAGTCCGCAACCACCACGGTCAGAAACGCAACCAGCGCCACGGCTTGGATCCCGCGCCAGACTTTCGGGGACAGTCGCGGGTCCCGGGTTGAGAGCACCAGTGCCGCGAGGGCGATCAACAGCAGCGTGGGCACGATGGTGTACCGGGAGCCGGCGAAGGTGAGCTCACCGTCGACCGGAGCCAGATGGTCCGTCCCACGGATCCCCACCGGGAGGGCGAAGAACAGGATCGAGTACGTGAACAGGAGCGTCACGTAGCCTCGCTTGGCGCCGGGCTTGAAGACCCCGTAGAGGAACAGGGCCAGGATCGCCGCCAGGCTGACGAAGCCCACGACGTCGCCGGCCATCCGGTATCCCTCTGCCAGCAAGTCGTCCCCCCCGAAGAACGAGCCGGCAACACGGAGCCCGTACAACCGGGGAAGGTCAAGGGGCTCGGACCCCGAGTAGGACTGCGGGGCGAACGCGCGCATCTCGAGCTGCTGCTGCATCTCGTGCGACACGACCGGGTCCCCCGCGTACCGGCCGATCCGGTCGGCGCTGAGCCACACCAACCCATGAGCCACCAGACCCACGAGGAACGCCACGGCGACGACGATCCGGCGGACGTCCGGGCGCCGAAGCAGCGTCCAGCCGGCGATGGGAGCCAGAAGGATCGTGATCGGATCGCTCATCGCGGTGGCCAGGACGATCAGCGCTGCGATCGCCGCGAAAACCCAGGCTTGCGGCCGAGCCAGCAGAGCCCAGAACGCGGCGAAGGTCAAGAAGTAGTGGAGGTTGGCCGAGTTGTTCAGCACCTCCGTCTCCGCAGCGGGAAGAAGGACCATCGCTCCGGCCACCACCGCTCGCGCCGGCCAGGGCTCGATGACGGGCCGGGCCGCGTGGAAGACGAACAGGCTCAGCGCCGCCACGATCAGGCTGGACGACAGGGCGAAGAACACCGCCGCCTGGTCGAGGCTGAGATCCGCGGCGATCGTGGCCAGCGTCCGTGGCACCGCGTGCATGTACTTTCCGGCCGGCGCGACGAAGAGCTCCGCCGGATGATCGAAGTTCAGGGCCGAGGTGAGGAACAGGTGACCGTCCTCCGCCCACAGGCTGTCGGTGGCGGGCACTCCTTCTTGCCGAAGGAGCTGGAGACCGGTCGCGCCGACGATCCACAGGACCGAGAACGTGACAACGAGCGCCCGGCGGGAGCCGCCGATCTTACGTTCGGATTCCTTGCCGGCCTCCGCGGAGACGTGGTTCCGTTGCGGCTCGGCCACCTTCGACACGTGGGAGTTCTCCCTCAGAGGAGTTGCTAGGGTACCCTACGCGTCTGTCACTCCCGCCACGATGACAGAGCGATCGGCGCAAACCGCACCGCACCGACGACTCGCATTGACGTTGCTGGTGCTGGTGTGGCTGGCCTTCAGCTTTCCGATGTTCGGCGGACGCGTGCTCTTCCCCGTCGACCACGACCGAGCCCGGCAGCCTCGGAACCTCCTCGAGCCGCCCCGGAACCCCCTGGAGAGCGACGCCTACACGTTGTACTACCCCCTCCGGGACTACCTGGGCCAGCGGCTGAGCGAAGGCGAGATCCCACTCTGGGAACCTCATCGGTTCGCCGGTTCGCCCTTCGCCGCCAACGCCCAAACGGCGGTGTGGTACCCCCCGTCCTGGCTCTTCGCCACGGGCGACACCCTGGCCACCTACTCCCTCCTCCTGGTGGTGTCCAGGCTGGGAGCCCTCCTGCTCGCCTATTGGTTCTTTCGGATCCTCGATCTCCAGCCGCTGGCGTCGAGCCTCGGAGCCGTCGTCTTCGTGTTCTCCGGATTCCTGATCGGCTGGGCGGTGCACATCACCTTCATCTCCTCGGCGATGTGGCTTCCGCTGGCGCTCGGAGGGGTGACCCTTGCCCAACGTGGTGAGCGTCGGCGAGGCATCCTGCTCGCGGCTCTGGGCCTGGCCCTCAGCGTCCTGGGCGGCCACCCGCAGGTGGCGCTGTACGTCTGGCTAAGCGCGGGGCTGTGGGCGGTGGTCGGGGCGGCCTCGGCGGCGCTCGAGGAGCGAGGGCTGAAGGCGGGCACC
>DAITPV010000015.1:0-17163 GCA_036833435.1 Actinomycetota bacterium
AAGCTGGTCCGCTGGGCCGGCAGGTTGGTGGGGACCTCCAGGGTCCTGGGCGGAGGGAAGTCGTGTGGCACGCCGTCGATCGCCAGATCGTGCAGCCTCTGAGCGTGGTTGAAGTCCTTCAGCCGGTGCGATCCCAGATCCCGGAGAGAGACGCCGTCCGGGAGGGAACGTTCCACCAGACCACGGGTGGCATCGGAGAGAAGGACCTGTCCCCCATGCCCGGCGGCCGCGATCCGCGCCGCGAGGTTGACGTCGATCCCCAGATAGTCGTCGCCGCCCAGGACGCCGTCGCCGGTGTGCATCCCCATCCGGACCCGGAGCGATCCTCCGTGGGACCACGAGTGGCCGGCGAGCGATCGTTGAGCGGCGACGGCGGTCCGAAGAGCGCCGCCCGGCGTGGGGAACACCACGAAGAACGAGTCTCCCTCTGTCCGGATCTCAACCCCATCACCCTCGGCGATCGCCGACCGCATCAACGTGGAGTGGTCGTCCTGGACGCGCTGGTAGTCCTCGCCAAGCTCTTGGAGGAGTCGCGTGGAACCCTCGATGTCCGTGAACAGGAAGGTCACGGTCCCGGTGGGGAACCCGGTGGTCACTTCGCGTTCACCGGCGAAGGATCGCATCGGCTTCGATCTCCACGAGCCACCTTGGATCGAGAAGCGCCTTCACCACGACGGCCGTCGACGCCGGTCGGATATCACCGAAGACTTCGCCGTGTGCCCGCTGGATATCGTCGAAGTCCTCCAGACGGGTGAGGAACACCCGGGTACGAACAACTTCCCCCGCTCCGGCACCGGCCTCCTCGAGGGCGGCGAGGATGATCTCGAAACACCTCCTGGCCTGTCCGTAGGCGTCAGAAGGTGGGTCGCCACCGTCCGGCATGATCGGTGCGGTCCCCGACACGAACACCCGATCGTCGGCCACCACCGCTCGGGAGTATCCGAAGACCGGCTCGAACGGTGAGCCGGAGGAGATCAGCCGCCGGTCCACCTACTCGATGCCCTGGGCCTTCTGGAACTTTCCGGAGAAGTCCACGGACACCGCCTTCCATTCGGTGAACTCGTCGAGCGACTGGGGGCCCGCCTCCCGGTGTCCGTTCCCCGTGTGCTTCATCCCGCCGAACGGAAGCTGGACCTCCGCGCCGATCGTGGGAGCGTTCACGTACACCACCCCGAACTCCAGCCCCTGGATCGCCTTGAACACGTTGGTGATGTCGTGGGTGTAGATCGAGGCGGACAGCCCGTACTCGGTGGAGTTGGCGATGGCGATGGCCTCGTCCACGTCGGAGGTCCGGATGATTGCTGTGACCGGCCCGAAGATCTCCTCCTGGGCGATGCGCATGTCCGGCTTCACGTCGTCGAACACCGTGGGAGCGATGAAGTTGCCCTCGTCGTATCCGTCGCCGGTAAGCTCGCCGCCCCCGGTCAGGAGCGTGGCGCCTTCCTCCTTGCCCACGCCGATGTACTCGAGGACACGCTCCTTCTGCTTCTGGTTGATCACCGGAGCCAGCTCCACCTGGGGATCGAGCCCATCACCGACCTTCATGGACTCGACCCGAGACACCAGCTTCTCGGTGAACGCGTCCTTGGCGGCGTCGTGCACCACCAGCCGCGACGTTGCCGTGCACCGCTGGCCGCTGGTGGCGAACGCTCCCCAGGCCGAGGCCTCCACCGCCAGGTCGAGGTCGGCGTCGGGCATCACGATGAGGACGTTCTTCGAGCCCAGCTCCAGCGAGCACCGTTTCATCAACCGTCCGCACGTCTCGTTGATCTGCCGGCCCACCTCGAGCGATCCGGTGAACGAGACCGCCCGGATCCCCGGATGCTCGACGATGGCCGCACCGGCCTCCTCTCCGATGCCGTGGACGAGGTTGAGCACGCCGTCGGGAAGCCCGACCTCCTCGAATAGCTGAACCAGGAGCGTGGCCAGCAGCGGCGTGTCCTCCGCCGGCTTGAACACGCTGGTGCAGCCGGCGACGATCGCGGGAGCGATCTTCCACAGGGGGATGGCCACGGGGAAGTTCCACGGAGTGATCAGCCCGACCACCCCGACCGGATGGCGGACGGTCATGGAGAACTTCGACGGGAGCTCGGCGGGCATGGTTTGCCCGAAGAACCGCCGGCCTTCGCCCGCCATGTAGAAGCAGAAGTCGATCCCCTCCTGGACGTCGGCCCGGCTCTCCTTCAGGGTCTTCCCCATCTCCCTGGTCATGAGCTCGGAGAAGCGCTCCTTCCGCTCCTCCAGGAGCAGCCCCACCCGGAGCAGATAGTCGGCTCGCTGAGGAACGGGGGTGGACATCCACCCCGGGTACGCGGCGCCGGCGGCAGCCACCGCCCGGTCGACGTCCTCCGGAGTCCCCCTGGGGAACACGCCGAGAACCTCGTCGCGGTGAGCAGGATTGTGAGACTCAAACGTCCCGGTCGACGATCCGGGGGTCCACGTTCCCCCGATGTAGTGGAGGTGCTCCTCGGCCATGCGTCCCTCCTGGTTCCCGGGCGGCCCCCATCCTACTGCCGGGCCTTGACCCTACGGCCGGGGACGGTGTGGAATACGCGCCAGCCGAGAGCGAGGAGGGAGGGGGCATGGCCTCGGACATCGTCGTCACCCTGGAAGACCGCCCCGGACAGCTGGCATTGCTCGGCCAGACGTTGGGGGCGGCGGGGATCAACATCGATGGTGTGTGCATCGACCCTCGCGGCGAGGCCCACATCCTGGTAGAGGATGCGGCGGGGGCACGCGCTGCCCTGGAGAGCGCGGGCATCACCGTGGGCGCGGAACGGGCGGTGCTGGTGGTGGGCATCGAGGATCGTCCCGGCGTGCTGGGCAGGACCTGCCGTCAGCTCGCCGACGCGGGCGTGAACATCGAGATCGCCTACCTGGCCACCGGCACACGCGTGGTCTTCGGGGTGGACGACCTGGAGAAAGCCCGGAGCTCACTCTAGGTGCGGTTGGTCACCTACGACCGCCAGGGCGCCCGGCGGCTGGGCGCCCTGGCCGGTGACGTGGTGGTCGACCTCCCGAGCGTGGTCGGCGAACCCTCCTTCCCGGCGACCATGGAGGCTCTCGTGGAGGCGGGACCCGCGGTCGTCGACCGAGCCCGGAGCGCGCTGTCAGACTCGGACGCCGCTCCCCACCGGGTCGAGGACCCCCGGCTCCTCGTGCCCATCCTGCCCGGCTCGCTCCGGGACTTCCTGGCCTTCGAGGACCACGTCCGGGCGGGCGCCGCCCGCCGCGGCGAGCCGGTCCCCGAAGCCTGGTTCGAGATCCCTGCCTACTACAAGGGCAACCACCGCTCGGTGTTCGGACCCGACCAGGAGATCCCCTGGCCCCCGTTCACCGAAGAGCTGGACTACGAGCTGGAGGTGGCCGCCATCCTTGGCGGCCGCGGACGAGACCTCGACGAGGCCCAGGCCCGTGATCTGGTGTTCGGGTACACGCTGATGAACGACTGGTCGGCTCGGGACATCCAGCGCAAGGAGATGTCCATGAGGCTGGGTCCGGCCAAGGCCAAGGACTTCGCCACGTCGCTGGGGCCGTGCATCGTCACCGCCGACGAGCTGGACCCGTCCACGTTGTCGATGACCGCCACGGTGGACGGTGAGGTGTGGTCCCGAGGCACCCTCGCCGATGCCCACTGGACGTTCCCGCAGATGATCGCCCACGTCTCTCAGGGGGAGGACGTGTGGCCGGGAGACTTGTACGGGTCCGGGACGTTCGGCGGAGGGTGCGGACTGGATCTCGGCCGGTTCCTGTGGCCGGGGGCCGTGGTCGAGCTGGAGGCCCAGCCGATCGGGGTCCTGCGGAACCGCGTCGGACTCAGTCGAAGTCCGGCCCCAGCCGGATGACCTCCTCGATCTCCGCGAGCGTGGCGTCGTCCAGGGTGACCTCGCCGGCCTCGGCGTTCTCCCGGAGGTGCTTGGGGTTCCGCGTCCCGGCGATGGCCGACGTCACCCCCGGCTGGTGGAACGTCCACGCCAGGCCCAGCTGCCCCACGGTGATCCCCAGCCGCTCGGCGATCGGCCGCAGTCCGTCCACCACCGCCAAGCTTCGCTCCTTCTTCCCCGGAGCGAACATGTCCCGGTAGTACGAGACCCCACCACCGCCGCTCCGCCAGTCGTCGAACTGCGTCTCCAGATTGATCGCCCCCGTCAGCAGGCCGTAGGCGAGGGAGCCGTAGGTGACCACCCCGGTCCCCTGCTCGCCGCACCACCGGATCAGGTCCCGGTTCGCCACGTGGAGCATGGAGAAGTGCGGCTGGAGCGAGTCCACATGCCGGATCCGCTCGCACAGCTCGATCTGCTCGCGGCCGAAGTTCGACAGGCCGATGTGCCCGACCAGCTTCTGGTCGACCAGCCCTGCCATGGCCTCCCAGGTCTCCTCCAGCGGGACCCGTCCGTCCGGCCAGTGGAGCTGGTACAGGTCGATCCGGTCGACCCCCAGCCGCTTCATGCTCTGTTCACACGCCCGGCGGATCTCGTCGGCCCGGAACCCCGTGCCGCCCGGGCGGGGCGCCACCTTCGTGGCCACTACCACCTCGTCCCGGCGTCCCTCGATCCCCCGTCCCACCAGCTCCTCCGAGGTCCCGTCACCGTACGCCTCGGCCGTGTCGATCCAGGTGATCCCGGCGTCCAGCGCCACTCGGATCGTGGACACCGCTTCCTCAACCGGAGGGTTGGGTCCCCACACGTCGCCGCCGAACTCCCAGGCCCCGAACCCCACCACGGAGATCTCCGGTCCCGCGGACCCCAGTCGCTTCGTCTGCATGCCTTCCGCTCCTCGGTGATGTGGTGGACCAGTCAATCAGATCGCCGGACCCTCACATGTTGTCGCGGACCTCGAACTCCCGGGGATGATGCTCCTGGGTGGCCTTGCACGTAAGCGGACGCGGAGCGGCCGCAGTGACCTCCACCTCGACGGCGTGCGTGCCGGCCGGTCCCTCGAACACCACCTGGTGACGGGACCCGTCACCTTCGTGCGACCGCAGCGCGAGGTCGTCGACCCCCACGAGCCCCAGCCGCCGCCGGAGGTGCTCCTCGGCGGCCTGGACCGCCGGCGGATAGCACGACCGTCCCCGGTAGTACGGCAGGTCGATGAGCCCGCCGGCATACGCTGAGGCCACCGCCGTGGCCCGGTCCGCCGGGACCCGCCCGTAGTACACGCCGTGCGGGAAGCACACCAGGTTGCCGGCGAACCGATCTCCACCGACGTGGGTGGCCTCCCACACTTCCCCGTCCGGGAATCCCTCCAGGGCCCGGGCAACCGGACCGCCGTGGGTCGCGCAGCACGGGTCGTGCTTGCCGTGAGTGCACACCACGTAAAGAGGATCGGCCACCGGCGTTCCGAAGCCCGCGAAGCGGCCGGCGGCCAGCCTGCCCAGGTCCAGGTCGAGCAGGTCGCCGGTCCGTTCGACCTCGAACGACACCACCCGGCGCTCGTGGGAACCGGTGAACGCGGCGTAACAACGGCGGACCGAGGGCCGGGGACGAGCTCGCTGCTTGATCAGCAGGATCCGCATCCCGGTCTCCCGCCCCAGGTCCCTGAGCTGCACCCCGACGGCCGAGGGGAGGTCGCTCTGCACCAGCGCCTCGTGGCCCCACGCGCCGGGCTGCTCGATCATCAGCCACCGGCGGAGACGAGACGCCGTTCCGGTGAGCGCTTCACCCTCCGCCCGCGAATGGGCGGAGCACACGAACCGCTCAGACACCGTCGATCTCGAGCACGCCCTCCCGAACCAGCCGCCGCAGGAGGACCAGGCGGGACTCCTCATCGAGCGGTCCCGGCACCTCGCCGACGCCGAAGGACTCCGGGGCGTCCTCAACGAACCGAAGCGCAGCCTCGCACCTTGCCGGCATCCGTAGCTCCCGGAAGCCGAGGATCGCCACCGCCTCGTTCCCCTGGCGAGTGACCCGGAGCACGGAACCGGACCGGCGGCGGAACCGATGCTTCAGACCCACCGACCGGAGCGCCTCCAGCTGGGCCATCTGACCGGGAAGCACGGCCCGTCGTGCGGCCCAGAACCCCTCGGCCATCCGATCCACGGCCTCCCGGTCGGCCC
Source organism: Actinomycetota bacterium (assembly GCA_036833435.1). Taxonomy (GTDB): domain Bacteria; phylum Actinomycetota; class UBA4738; order UBA4738; family CALAEC01; genus DAITPV01. The sequence goes on from DAITPV010000015.1 coordinate 6,056, forward strand.
GGCCCTCCAGCCAGTCGAGCAGCTCCTTCACCCGCACCGGGAGGTCCTCCTCGATGGCACTCGGGTCGGTCGCGAATCCCACCGGCAGCGCCTCCCGGAACGGCAGGTGGTCGGCGGCATCTCGCATCACCTCGCGCCACAGGTCGAGCCAGGTGCGGGAAAGGATCCCCACCGTCACGTGGATCGAGACCTCCTCGCGAGCCTCGGCATCGTGAGGGAACCCTCGAGGAACGTACAGGGCGTCCCCGGGGGCCAACTCGGCCTCCAGGATCGGCGGGCCTGGGTCACCGAGATCCTTCGACCACGGCTGCTCCTTCCCGGCCAGCTCAACCAGCGGCTCGTAGACCCGCCAGGCCTTGTGCCCGTGCGTCTGCAGCACGAACACGTCGTGGGTGTCGTGGTGGACCGCGAACCCTCGAGCGGTGGCGGGCGTGACGTACGCGTTGGCCTGCACGGGATGCGTGAGCGCCAGCTCGAGGTCCCGGCAGAACGCCGCCACCGCCGGCCACTGCCGGTGGAGGGCCTGGAGCACGATGGTGGCCCCCGAGGCGAACGCGTCGAGCACCCGGTCCGGGCGGGCGGTCCGATCCACCCGGCCGCCGCCGATCCCCACCGTCCCGGTGTAGGTGGCTGGGTCCAGCGGCTCCCCGTCCTTGACCAGCCTGAACGCGGGCATCCGAAGCAGGGTTCCGGTCACCAGGTGGTCGACGTCGGGGAGATCGAGCAGCTCGGCGAATCCCGCGGGGTCGCGATGGAGCAACGGACGACGCCCCCAGTGCTCCTCGGCGAAGCGGCGGGCGTCGCCGACACACCGCTCGAGCGCGGTGGTCATTCCTGGACGAAGGGAAGGCTAGCTGGCGGTGGTGTCCGAGTCCGTGCCGTCCGTGTCCCCACCCTCGTCGGTGGCGTCGTCGTCGGCATCGGTGTCGTCGGCATCGTCAGCATCGGTGTCGTCGGTGTCGTCCTCCAGCGCTTTGGCGGACGACGGCTGGACCGTCCTGATGTCCTCGTCGGTGAGCTTGGTCTCGGTCGGGTCGGTCATCGATCCTCCTCCGTTGGTGTCGTCACGAGGCTACGGGCCCCTCGCCGGTCGCGCAAATCGCCGCCACGCTAGTCGATCAGCCCGAGGCCCCGAGCCCACGAGGTCGCGTACCCGTCCACCTCCACGGAGCCCAGCGCGTCCTCCGCCTGGAGCGGCCGTTCCGTCTCCACCATGATGGCGTACTCGTCCGCGAACTCCTTGGTCTTGGAGGCCTCGATGGCGGCGGCCTGGGGTCCGTGGTGAAGGCCCTGAGGATGATGGGTAATGAAGGCCTCCCCGATCCCGGCCCGGGAGAAGAACTGGCCTTCGTGGTAGAAGAGCACCTCGTCCCGGTCGATGTTCGAGTGGAAGAACGGGACCCGCAGAGCGTCCGGATCGCCGGTCTCCGTGGGCCGGGGGGCGAACGTCCCGATCTCGAACCCCTCACAGTCCCAGGTGATGTGCACGCTGGGAGGGACGTGGTACCTGGGGGAGACCACCGGCCGGAAGTCCTGGACGTTCAGCCGCAACGGACACAGGTCGCCCTGCCACCCCACCACGTCCAGGGGATGGAACGGATACACGAGCATGGTGTACCGGTGATCTCGCTTCACCCGGACCAGGAACTCTCCCTGCTCATCGTGCGGTTCGGGCTCCGGGGTCTCCAGCACCCCCGGGTCGAACAACGCGTGCTTGCCGAGGATCCCCTTGTCGGGGAGCCGGTACTCACCTCGGCCCTCGATGACATAGAGGAAAGTGTCCTCGGTGTCGGGAATCAGGCGGTGGGTCGTTCCCTTGGGCACGATCAGGTAGTCGCCCCGGCGGTACCCCAGCGGGCCGTAATCGGTCTCCAGGGTCCCCTGGCCCCGGTGGACGAAGTAGCAGAGGTCCCCGTCGGAGTCCCGGAGGTAGTGCGGCGGGGCCTCGCCCGGCCGGGAAACGTAGATCGCCAGGTCGTCGTTCCACAGGATCCGTTGCCACTCGCTCGCCGGGTCCGCCTGGTCGGGGGTCTTGAGTCCACTGAGGTCGTACGCCCGGGGCCGAAGGTCGCCGTCGACCCGGATCCAGGCGGTGGGCGGGTGGGTCCTGTACAGATGCGAGGCGCGCCCCTCGAACGCCTCTCGCCCGTGCTCCTCCTCGAAGGTCCCGTCGGGCAGGGCCACGTGGGCCTGCTTGGCCACCTTCCCCCTGGAGATCGGGAACATCAGCGTGCCTTCCGGCTGCTCTTCCGCTCGGCGGCCCGCTCCTCCGCCTTCCGCTTCTCGCGAGCCTTCGTCTGGCGCTGGCGATCGTGGGCCCAGCGAACCCGGTGTCGGTCTCCTCTGCCCATGACTACATCTCCTCCGCGTCGGCTCCCTTTGCCAGCTCGGCGCTGCGCTGGCGAGCCGCATCGATGGCGTTCAGGAACGCGGCTCGGACCCCCGCCTGCTCGAGGTGCCGGATCGCCGCGATGGTGGTCCCTCCGGGAGAGGTCACCATCTCCCGGAGCTCCACCGGGTGCATTGCGGTATCCCGCAGCATCTTCGCCGTCCCCAGCATGGTCTGCACGATCAGCTCGGTGGCCACGTCGCGCGACAGGCCCAGCAGGATACAGCCGTCGATCATCGCTTCACACAGCAGCGCGAAGTAGGCGGGCCCCGACCCCGACGTGGCGGTCACGGCGTCCTGGTGCACCTCCGGCAGGCGGATCACCCGCCCCACCGATCCCAGCAGCTCCTGCGCCACCGCCAGATGCTTGTCCTCGGCGGCCGTTCCGGGACTGATCACCGACATGGCCTCGTCCACCAGCACCGGGACGTTCGACATGACCCGCACGACCGGAACGCCGGAGGCGATCCGGCTCTCGATGAACGACGTCCGGATCCCCGCGGCGAACGTGATCACCAGGTGCTCGGGCGTCACGGCCTCGCCGATCTGGTCAAGGAGGATGTCCATGTCCTGCGGCTTGACGGTGAGCACCAGGGTCCGGGCCCAGGCGACGGCGTCCGGGTTCGACAGCGTGGCCTGGACCCCGTACCGATCGACCAGCTCGCGGGCTCGCTCCTCCCGGCGCGCGGTGACCATGATCTCGTCGCTGGTCCGGCCACCGGCGCGGATCAGCCCCGAGACCAGGGCCTCGCCCATCTTCCCGGTCCCGACGAACGCCACTCTCTCGGCCACCGTCACCCTCCGGTTCGCAGCAGGTTGCTGGCGAAGAACCATAGGTTCGCCGGCCGCTCGGCCAGCCTCCTGGTGAGATAGGGATACCACTCCTTGCCGTATGGGATGTACGTCCGCACCGGGAACCCCCGGCTCGCGTATCGATGCTGGAGGTCTCGGCGGATCCCGAACAGCATCTGGAGATCGACTTGGTCCCAGGGGACCCCCCGCTGCTCCACCACTCGGCAGGCTCCCGAGAGCAGCCGGGGGTCATGGGTGGCCACGTGGACGGGGTGGCCTCGGGCCAGGAGTGTGACGAACAGCCGGACGAAGGCCCGGTCGACGGCCGACCGGGTCCGGTAGGCCACCTCCGCAGGTTCCAGGTAGGCCCCCTTCACCAGCCTCACCGGGGTCCCCTCCGGGAGCGCGTACACGTCGCCCGGGGTGCGGTACAGGTACGACTGCAGGGCTACCCCCACGTCCCGCCCGGCCCCCCGGAGGATCCGAACCGCCTCCAGGGTCCTGTCCACGTACTCGTGGCTCTCCATGTCGATCATCACCAAGCGAGGCTCGGCCTCGGCCAGCACCCGGTCGGCGTTCTCCAGGCACAGGTCGAACGACAGGTCTAAACCCAGCTGGGTGAGCTTCATGGCGATGTCACAGTCCAGCCCCGGCGATTCCCTGATCCGCTTGAGGGCCAAGATGTAGCTGTCGGCGGATGCCGCGGCTTGCTCGGCGGAGGTGACGTTCTCTCCGAGGTAGTCGAGCATGGCCTTGATGCCTCGGCGGTGCAGGGATCGGGCGGCAGCCAGCCCCTCCTCGAGCGTCTCCCCCGCCACGAACCTCATGGCCACCATCCGGCCGAGGCGGGTGCCGGTGACCAGCCGGCGAACAGGGTCCAGCCCGGTGAGCCACAGAACGGGCCCCCGCAGCGGCACCCCCGTCAATCAGGCCACCCGGGCCCCGAGGATCCTCTGCATGTGGGCGAACGCCCAGTGGTTGACCTCTTCGTGGTCGTGGTCGGGCCCGTCGAACGTCTCGCACCCCTCCCGCCGGACCACCACGTCGAAGTCTCGGTTGCGCAGGTCGGCGGTGGTGTGCAGCACGCAGATGTCCGTGCAGAACCCCAGGATGTGAACCTCGTCCGGTCGGAGCTCCTTGAGGACCAGCTCGAGCTCCGTCTCGAAGAACGCCGAGTACCGGTGCTTCTGGATCACCGCGGCCGCGTCCGGCTCGAGGTCCACCAGCTCAGGCACCAGGTCGTGCTCCTCGGTCCCCATGATGCAGTGGGGAGGGAACATCCGGAACTCGGCGTCGTTCTCCACATGGCTGTCCTTGGTGAAGATGACCGGGGTCCCCGATGCCATCTCCTCCTCCACGATCCGGCGGATCCGGGGGATGGCGGCCACGCACGCGGGGCTGGCCAGGTTGCCCTTCCTGGTGAACCCTTCCTGGACATCCGTGACGAGCAGGACGCGGCCGGGCACGTTCCACCTCCGTGGCGCGGGGGAATCAAGTATAGGTGCGCCTCGAAGCGAACCGTTTCAAGGCCCGAAAACGGAAGAAAGGGCGGCCCGGGGGACGCCGCCCGTTCCTGAAATAGAAGAAGTCCGAGGGACCTTCGGCTCGTCGCGTCACCAGAAGGCGAACCCGCTGGCGGCCGCGACCACCGTTGGCCCCTCGGACCAAGTGCTCCGAGCAACCTTGCGGCGATCCACAACTCCCGGCGGTAACCCCTTTCGTTGGGCTTTGGGGCCTTCCGAACTACCCCGATCGCACAGCGAGTTGCGCTTCCCCACCGTATCGACCAAGTACGCCCAGTCGGCCTTACAGCTTTCCCAGGGGGCCCCACTCGAGGCTCTGGTCCTGCCGCTCTGGCTGCTCGGAGCGAACGCAATCTATTCGCCAGACGTTCATCGGTCAAGTCGCCAAAAGCCCAGGTCACCCAGCTTTTGCCCAGGTCAGAGGGCAGTTTTTCTTGGCGTACTATTCGTGTGCCTCGACCGGAGCGAGCGCGGGCACCAGCTCGGCGTACACGGCCAGGAGCTGGGCGAGCGTGTCGTCCCAGGTGAACCGGGACGCGTGGGCCACGGCACCTCGGCCGAGTCGGGTCGCCAGGTCTCGGTCCGACAGGATGGCCAGGAGCCGGTCGGCGAGCTCGGCCGGGTGGTTCCCCGGCACCAGGAAGCCGCTTCCTCCGGGATCCACCACCGTTCGGAGGCCACCCACCGCCGAGGCCACAACCGGAACGCCGCTTGCCTGGGCCTCCAGGGCCACGAGCCCGAATGACTCGGAGCGTGAAGGCATCAGGAGCACGTCCGCGGCTGCGTAGATCTCCGGAAGCCGGTCGTGGGGGTGGGGCGGAAGGAACCGCACCCGGTCCCCGATCCCCAGGTCCCTCGCCAGCTCCACCAGAAGGGCGACCTCCTCCGGTCCGTGGGGGCCGCTGGGGCCGCCGACCACCACCAGCACCACGTCCTCGGTTCCTTCGGGGTCTCGCCGGAAGGCCTCCGCCGCTGCTCGGATGGCCAGGTCGGGGCCCTTGACCCGTTGGAGGCGGCCGAGGAACAGCACCACTCGGTGGCCAGCCAGGCCCAGCGAGGCCCTGGCCTCCTCGCGGGGGCGCGGATGGAAGAGATCCGGGTCCACTCCTGGCGGGACCAACCGGATCCGCTCCGAGGGAGCCTCGTACAGCTCCTCGAGGTACGCGGCCTCGGTGGGCGTGGGAGCCAGGATCCGGTCGGCGGCGCGGACCGTCTCCTCCTCGCCCGCCAGGCGCTCCATGGGCTCGGGGTCCTCCCCTGCTTCCAGCGCCAGGTTCTTGACCCGGCCCAGGGTGTGGAACGAGGCCACCAGCGGCACCCTCCACCGCGCCGCGGCGGCCCTTCCGACGGCCCCCGAGAGCCAGTAGTGGCTGTGGATCAGGTCGTACGGAGGCCCGCTCCCGTTCTGGAGCACCCGGCCTGCGAAGAACGGCACCAGGGATGGGAGGTCGATCTTGGCCACCGGCGAGCATGGGCCCGCGGGAACCTGGATCACCCTGGTCAACGGACCCGTCTGTTCGACCTCCGGGACCCCTCGCCCGGCGCACCGAGTGAACACATCGGTGCCGATCTCCCGCTCCCCCAGGAGCTCCGTCATCGCCCGAACGAATACGTTCATTCCACCCGAGTCGCCCGTTCCGGGCTGGTCGAGAGGCGAGGTGTGCAGGCTGATGACCGCGACCCTGGCGCGGGCCGGCTCGGGTCTGCTCATTCGATCCATGCTACGCACTCCGTGAGATCCGGTACCAGAAGAACCACGTGTGGGAGCCGGTTCTTCCGTGCTACGCCGCTTCGAGATCGAACTCGGCGATCAGCTCACCGACGGGCCGGCCGCCTCCCAGGACCGGAGGTCGTGCGTAGCTCGACAGGGACTCCGGAAGGTCCCGGGGCAACGCCTCGAGGAGCTGCAGGGCCCGGATCAGCGTCGGCGCCTGAGCCCGGGGGTTGCCGTCGTCAACCTTGATGGCCACCCCCATTCCCCGGTTCCGGATGGAGGCGCAGATGAGGCCTTCCGCTCCAACCTTGACCACCAGGCCGGGATCCACCTCCATCACGGCGGTGCACACCCGGTCGCGGCCGGCCACCAGATAGGGCTGGGCCGTCATGGCCTCCAGCGAACGCTCCGCGTGGGACTCCAGGGGACCGAGGCGCTCGGGGGCCCCCAGCTTCGCGTACACGGTGGCCAGGCCGGAGAGCGGCAGGGCATGCACGGGCACCCCGCACCCGTCGATCCCCACGGCCACGGGTTCCCGGCCGGCCGCTCCGGTGACAGCCTCGAGGACCCGGTGCTGGAGCGGATGGCTCGGGTCCGGGTACGAGGGAAGGTCCCACTCGGCGCGAACGCAGGCCAGCAGCATCCCGGCGTGCTTGCCCGAGCAGTTGTGGAACAGAGGGGCGGGCTGCCGAACGGCGACGGCATCCTCGGGGTGCAGTGGGCGGTCGGGCGGACAGCGCAGCCGTTCGGGGCCCAGGCCTGCGCGCCGCAAGATCTGCCGGACCGTCTCCACGTGGACCGGCTCTCCGTTGTGCGACGCGCACATGATCGCCGCTTCGGCGTCCGGCACCTCGATGGCGGCCACCGAGAGAGACACCGCCGCCTGCAGCGGCTTCATCGCCGATCGGGCGAAGGCCACTCGTTCGGGTTCGCCCGCCCGAGCCACCAGCCGGCCTTCGGCGTCGACCACGGCAACGGAGCCGAGGTGAACGGATTCCTCGACCCCCGAGCGAACGACCTTGACCAGAGGAACTCCAGGCACCCTGGTAGCGTAGCGGCCCGGGTCAGCCGCGCTCGGGAACGATCTGGGAGCCGACGGCACCCAGGATGTCTGCGGGCGAGAACGGCTTGCGGATGTACAGGTCGGCGCCGGCCGCCAGCGCGGCCAGCTCGTGCTCGGGGCCGGTCTTCGCGGTGACCATGACCACCTTCGGCGGCCTGCCGAAGCCCTTCAGGATCCGGCACACCTCGTAGCCGTCCATACCCGGCATCATGATGTCCAGGAGGACCACGTCGGGTCGCATCGCTCGGGCCAGGGCCAGCCCCGCTTCGCCGTCGGCGGCCACGGCGGTCTCGATCCCCTCGAGATCCAGGATGCTGGTGATCAGCTCCCGGGTCGCCGGGTCGTCGTCCACGACCAGCACTCGTTTCGCCATGGGGCATGTCCCCGGGAAGGGATCTCCCTCCCTCTGAGAGGGTTATCGTCGGTGCGGGTCCCGGGGTTGAGCGGGCCCTTCAGGTTGTGCCGGTCCCCAGCTCCTCCCGATACCGCCGCTTGATCTCGTCCTGAAGGGTGTCGTGGACCTCGATGACCTTGGCTCGGGTGTCCGAGACGACCCGCTCCTCGGCCTCGATGCGAGCCACGGCATCGCCGAGGTCGTCGTCGGACATCTCCTCAAGGTTGGACAGCCGCGAATCGGAGACCATCCGCTCCACCCGCCGGCGGGCCAGGAGGATCTCCTCCTCCGGCATGGGGAGCACCGGGGCCTCACCGCGAGCCGGGCCGCGGGACCCTTCGGACAGCACGTCCACCAGGCGGTCGACGATGGGCTTTACCTCCCCACCCGCTCGACGCCGCTCGAGCTCGTCTTTCAGGATGTCCCGTCTGCCTTGGAGGAGCCTCCGGAGGAAGGAGAGGTACTCGAGCTCGGAGCGCGACAGGTCCCGCTTCCGGCGGACCTCGTCCCCGTCCAAGGACCCCAGGTCATCGGTGAAGCCGGACCCCAGCACCCGGTCGATCCGGCGGTTTCCTCCTTCGATCGTGACGTCGCCCATGCCTCGCTCCTAGTCCGTGATGCCGACGATGGCTCGCGCCTGGTCGGGCGAGGCCGGCTCCCGTCCGACCTCCCGGGCGATCCGCGCCACCCGGGCGATCAGCTCCGCGTTCGACCCGGCCAGCCGTCCTCGCTCGTAGTAGATCGTGTCCTCGAACCCGGTGCGAACGTGCCCCCCCATGGCGATTGCGGTCAGGGTAACCGGGAGGTGGCTCCGGCCGATGCCCGTTGTGGTCCACGTGGCTTTCCCCGGGAGGATCGAAGCCATGAACCCCACCGATGCCGGCGTCCCCGCCATCCCGCCCGGCACCCCGAGGACCAGATCGAAGTGGAGGTGCCTCGGCTCGGGGTCGTGCTGCTCGACCAGCCGCCTGGCCATCTCCACCATCCCGGTATCGAAGACCTCGAACTCCGGCTGGATCCCCACCTCCCGCATCCGGAGAAAGAACCGCTCCACGAGCGGATAGGGGTTCTCGAAAACCTCGTCACCGAAGTTCACGCTCCCGGTCGTCAACGTGGCCATCTCCGGCTTGAGATCGAGGGGCTGGGCCCGGTGGTCCTCGGTCATCCCCACCGAGCCGCCGGTGGAGGTCTGGATCACCACGTCCGGTGCCGCGACCTTGATGGCGTCGACGGCCGCGGCGAAGTGGTCACGATCCTGGCTGGGAACGCCCTGATCGTCCCGAACGTGGAGGTGGACGATCGAGGCGCCTGCCTCCCGGCACCGCGCCACCTCCTCGGCGATCTCCGGCGGCGTGAGCGGAAGGTTGGGCTGCTCCTGGCGGGTGAGCTCTCCGCCGACCGGGGCGACGGTGATGACCAGCGGTTCCATGCCAGCCATTATCGCCCCCGGGGGCCGGTCAGCAGACCGCGGAGACGAACGGTGTGGGATTCACCAGAGACCCGTTGGGGTGGTACTCGAAGTGCAGGTGTGGGGTGCCGGTGGCGTTGCCGGTGTCTCCGATGTACCCGATCAGGGTCCCCGCAGAGACGGACCCGGACGCATCGCTGAATCCCTGGAGGTGCGCGTAGAACGTGTAGGTCCCTCCCGCGCTGTGCACGTAGGCCTGGTTGCCGCCCAGCGAGCTCGACGAGTGGCTCACGGTTCCGGGGAGCGCCGCGTACACCGGCTGGCCGTAGCCACCCATCATGTCCACCCCAGCGTGTGACCGTCCGCCCGAGCGAGGAGCCCCGAACGTGTCACCGAACGAGGTCCCCGGGGCCGGGCAGGCCTGGAGAGCCTGTCCGGACACCGTGCCGATCGAGCCCGTGCCACCGGACACTGCGCCGCCGGCCGATCCGCCCGATGCCGCTGCGGCCGCTGCTGCGGCTGCCGCTGCCGCCGCTGCCTGTTCGGCAGCCAGCTCGTCGGCCAGCTGTTCCCGAAGGGCTTCGGCCTCGGCGAGCTTGTCGTAGACGATGGCCTTCTCGCGTTCGGCCTTCTCCAACGCTGCCGCCTGAACCTCCTCCAGGCGGCCGAGGTTCGCCTCGTGGCGCCGGAGCTCCTCCGACAGGACGGCCACGCGAGTGGCCAGATCCGCGTCGTCCTGGGCCAGTCGGTCCAGGTACTCGAGCCGGTCGGAGAACTCCGAGAAGTCGTCAGACTCCAGCAGCATCTCGAAGGACGTGGTGGTGCCGAGCTGGTAGGCCTCCCGGGCTCGCTCGTCCAGGCTGGACTGGAGCGAGCCAATCCGCCGCCGAGCGTCGCCGAGTCGGGCCTCGGTGGCATCGATCTCATCCTGCGTCCGGACCAGGGTCTCGTTGGCCTCGTCGTAGCGCAGGGTCGCCTGATGAGCCTCACCCTCGAGCTGTGAAAGGCGGGCCCTCGCATCCTCGAGCTGCTCCTCTGTGCTCTGCGCGCCGACGGGTTGAGCGAGGACGCCGCCGGCGAGCACCGCGGATAGGGCGAGCGCGAGATGAATTTGTGCCTTGCGTACGGTCAACCGCCTCCTCCCGAGTCGCGGCTCGGGTGCTTGGCCGGTGGCCCAGGTCCCCGGGACCCTACCACCGGCCCATGGGGCCTTCAACCTTCGAGTCCCCCAGGTGCCCTAACTTCGACGCTTCGACCCGGGTCTCCTGCCCCCTCACGCCGTGGCCAGCGCAGCCAGGCGCTCTCCGATGACCGGAGCGAACTTGAAGCCATGCCCGCTGCACGGTGAGCCGATCACCAGGGGCCCGCGGCGCTCCAGGATGAACGACTCGTCCGGAGTGTTCGAGTACAGACACGTCTCTGCGAGCTGCGAGATGGGCTCCGCGGCTGGGAACCGATCCCGAACCCAGTCCTGGAGCCGGGCCACGGACGCCTGGTCGGGCTCGCCCGACTCGTCGGGATCCACCTCCGCTCCGGCGTGGTGCTCCCCGGCCTTGAGTCCCTGCCCGGGACTGGGAAGGGAGTAGACGGACGGCGATCCCCACTCCACCAGCACGGGCACCGGTGGGTGCTCGGGCATGGGGAAGTACGCCACGGTCTCCCGCGACGGACTGACGGGGATCGTCTCGCCGGCAGCGGCCAGGAGCGAGGGCGCCCACGCGCCCGCGGTGACCACGGCAACACGCGCGGCCCACCGCCCCGTGTCCGTCTCGGCCACCACGCCGTCGCCGCCCGGGCGAAGCGCCCGAACCCGAGCGCCTTCCTC
>DAITPV010000016.1:0-16724 GCA_036833435.1 Actinomycetota bacterium
GTCCGCCGAACCCGAAGAGGTCCGTCCGATCTCGCACATCCGCAAGCGGATCGCCGAGAACATGGTGGCCTCGCTCCATGCGTCGGCTCGAGCGTGGAACCTCGTCGAGATCAACTTCGAGGACATCGTGCGGCTCCGGAGCAAGGCCAAGGACCGGTTCAAGGAGCGCGAGGGGATCTCCCTCACCTACATGCCGTTCGTGGCACGAGCGGTGTCCGACGCGCTGCTCGCCCACCCCGAGGTCAACGCCCGCCTCGACCTGGAAGCCGGGACGGCGACCTTCCGGAACTACGTGAACCTGGGGATCGCGGTGGCCTACGAGGAAGGGCTCATCGTCCCGGTGATCCGGGGGGCTGAAGAGATGAACGTGGTCGGTCTGGCTCGGGCCGTCAACGACGTGGCCGCCCGGGCTCGCTCGAAGAAGCTCAAGCCGGACGAGGTCCACGGCGGGACCTTCACGATCACCAATCCCGGTCCGTTCGGGTCGATCATCAGCGTCCCGATCATGAATCCCGGGGAGACGGCCATCCTGGCGTTCGATGCGGTGGAGAAGCGTCCGGTCGTCATCGACGACGCCATCGGCATCCGGCACATGGTCTACCTGTCGATGTCCTGGGACCACCGGATGATCGACGGCGCCTCCGCGGCGCAGTTCCTGGCGCGGCTCAAGCAGAACCTGGAGGGCTGGGACTTCACCCCCGAGCTCCAGGCGTACCTTGACTGACGCCTGGCTGGTCGCGCCCGGGGTGGTTCCCTATGCCACCGCGTACGAGGCCATGCACGAGCTGGCCCATCGCCGAGCCGCCGATGAGATCCCCGACGTCCTGATCCTGCTGGAGCATCCACCGGTGTACACGGCAGGGCGGCGGACCGACCCCTCCCATCTGCTCGTTGCCGAGCCGGAGATCGAGCGAGCCGGCGCGGAGCTGTACCGCGTGGACCGCGGGGGCAGCGTGACGTTCCACGGGCCGGGCCAGCTGGTCGGGTATCCGATCCTCCACCTGGGAGCGGCCCCGGATGTCATCGGCTACCTCCGGAAGATGGAAGAGGCGGTGATCCAGGCGTCGGCGGACCTGGGGATCGAGGTGGGCCGCAACCGGGACACCGGCGTGTGGGCGGGAGACCGGAAGACCTGCGCCATCGGGGTTCGGGTCTCCCGGGCGGTGACCCTCCACGGGTTCGCCCTCAACTGCTCCACGGACCTGTCGTGGTATGGGGCCATCGTCCCGTGCGGCCTGGCCGACCGCGGAGTGACATCGCTCACGGAGATCGCCGGCCGGACCGTCACGGTGGCGGAGGCCCAGCCGGCGGTGGCCCGGCGATTCGCCGACGTGTTCAACCGCCGGCTGGTGGCCGGCCCCGCCGACCTCGACTCGCTGTTCGCCCCCTCGCCCGCCGCGGCCGCCGGCTGACGGCCGGCCGGGTTCGACCCCTCCCGGACGGGGAACATACCGGGCCGACGGAAGGAGGGGAAATGACCGAAAGCGTCCACACGCACGGCAGTTCGGCTCCTCACGCCCACGAGGGAGCCACTCCCGGACACACGCATGACAGCGGGGCGACCACGATGACCGCTCCACCGACCGATCCCACCGCACAGCCGGTGGCCACCGCTCCGGCGAGCTCGACGACCACGGTGCCGGCAGCCGTGGAAGTCGGACCATCCGCTGGAGGACTCGCCGGCCGGTTGATCCTCACGGTCGTCGGAGCGGTCGGCATGATCGTGGGTGCGTTCCTGGAATGGGGAGCCGAAACGATCGGCACGGAGGTCGAGTACCGGGCGTTCTTCGCCACGGATGCGGCCGGTGGCGAGACCGTAGGCCTCGCGACCTCGGCCGGGTTCGTGTTCATCGTGCTGGGCCTCGTGGCTCTCCTGGGGATGGCCTTCCGGACCGGGTGGCTGACCCGGCTGGCCGGAGCGTTGGGACTCGTGGCCCTCGTGCTGTTCGTGGTCACCCTGTATCGGGCGGACCAGTCTCTGGGGTTCCTCCAGCTGGGGTTCTGGGTGTGCGCCGCCGGCAGCTTCGTCGCGTTGATCGGCGGGTTCCTCGGCTCCCGGCCGAGGATTGTGGCCACCTCGGTTCCCGCCTAGGCGAGGAGCCGCTCGACCGCCGAGCGCAACGTCTTCCGTGGCTCCGGGAGGGGCCGGGAGGCCGTGTAGACTTACGCCAATCGGGCCCCAAAGCAGCCCGAGCCGGGCAACTCACTCACCAAGGAGGGCGAGGAGTGGCGCAACGGGTCAAGAACAAGGCCGACCGGCACTCGCAGCTCGGAATCTCGCAAGACGACCTCCTGGCCATGTATCGCACGATGGTGAGCGCTCGACTGTGCGACGAGGCCCAGTTCCGACTGAATCGTCAAGGAAAGGCGCCGTTCGTGGTTCCCGTGTCCGGCCACGAAGGCTGCCAGATCGGCACGGCGTGGCCGATGATCGCCGGCAAGGACATCTACGTTCCCTACTACCGGGACCTGGCGGTATGCCTGGTGGCCGGGATGACCCCCAAGGACGTGTTCCTGGGGGTGTTCGGGAAGGCCGACGACCCCTCGTCCGGCGGGCGGCAGATGCCCGCCCACTGGGGGTCCCGGAGGCTGGGGATCATCTCCGGCTCCTCCCCCATCGCCACTCAGATCCCCCACGCCGCGGGGATCGCCTACGCCATGAAGCTCCGCGGCGAGGACGCGGTCGTGGCCACGTGGTTCGGCGACGGCGCCACCAGCGAGGGCGACTGGCACGAGGCGATGAACTTCGCGGGGATCCACGACCTCCCGGTGATCTTCGTGTGCGAGAACAATCTGTACGCCATCTCCGTCCCGCTCTCGAAGCAGGCGGGAGTCGAGGACCTGTCCAGCCGAGCCAAGGGCTACGGGTTCCCTGGGGTCAACGTGGATGGGAACGACGTGTTCGCCTGCTACGAGGCCATGTCCCAGGCCGTGCAGCGAGCCCGGTCCGGCGGCGGCCCAACGATGATCGAGTGCCGCACCTACCGGTTCCATCCACACACCTCAGACGACGACGACCGTACCTATCGCTCTCGCGAAGAGGTCGACGAAGCACGGAAGAAGGACCCCATCGTGCTCTTCGGCCAGTACCTCAAGGAGGCCGGTCTCATCGACGACGAGGGCATCGAGTCCCTGCGGGTGGAGCTCAAGGAGGAGGTCGATCGCGCGGTCGACGAGGCCTGGAGCGCCCCCGACCCCGAACCGGAGACCGCCACCCGGCACGTGTTCGCCGAGGACTCCTGACGTGACCGAGAAGAACCTGGTCACCACGATCCACGACACCCTCTTCGACGAGATGAAGGCCGACGACCGCGTGGTCATCATGGGTGAGGACGTCGGCGCTCGGGGCGGCGTGTTCCGGGCAACCGCGGGGTTCATGGACGAGTTCGGAGAGCAGCGGGTGATCGACACTCCTCTGGCCGAATCCTCGATCGTCGGAGTGGCCATCGGGATGGCCCTCCACGGCCTCCTGCCGGTGGCCGAGATCCAGTTCGCCGACTTCATCCATCCCGCGTTCGACCAGCTGGTGTCCGAAGCGGCTCGGCTCCGATACCGGTCCAACGGGGACTTCGGGGTCCCCATGGTCGTCCGAGCCCCATACGGCGGCGGAGTGCACGGCGCGCTGTACCACTCGCAGTCGATCGAGGCATTCTACGGCCACGTCCCCGGGCTCAAGGTCGTCCTGCCGTCCACGCCCTACGACGCCAAGGGGATGCTTCGCCAGGCCATCCGGGATCCCGACCCGGTGCTGTTCCTCGAGCACAAGAAGTGCTACCGCATGATCAAGGGCGAGGTGCCCGACGAGGACTACGAGGTGCCCATCGGTCCCGCCGACGTGAAACGGGAGGGTGACGACCTCACGTGCATCGCCTACGGGCTCATGCTCCACCTCTGCCTGGAGGCTGCGGCGAAGCTCCAGGAAGAGGACGGCACCTCCGTTGAGGTGGTCGACGTCCGCACCGTCGCTCCGCTCGACCGAGACACCATCCTGGGATCGGTGAAGAAGACCGGCAAGGCCATGGTGGTGTACGAGGACAACCGGACCTACGGAGTGGGTGCCGAGATCATCGCCACCATCGCCGAGGAGACCATGTTCGACCTGGATGGCCCGTTGGTGCGGGTCGCGGGTCCAGACATCCCGGCGATGCCGTTCTCAGGACCCCTGGAGCACTTCTTCATGCCGGACGTGGACAAGATCCACGCCGCCATGAAGCAGCTCGCCGACTTCTAGTCGAACGAGCGGCGCTCCCACCACAACGTCCAGCCGTCTCCGGCAACGGATCCCGACGCCCAGTCATCATGTTCGGGGCGATGATCCGACCACTCGGCCCCGACCTCTCGGACGGTGCCGTCGGAGAGCACCACGGCCACGATCCTGGGCCCCGGCGTCTGTGTTCCCTCACCCTCCACCACGTGGAGGCGGGGGTGCTCGGCGAGCTCCCTCGAAGCGGACATCTGGGCCATCTCGCTCCCTCCAACCGCCGGGTTTCGGGCTCCCTCTTCACGTACTGACCGACGGTCAGTCACAGACTACTGACCACTGGTCAGTCTGTCAAGGGCCTCCTCGCGAAGCCTCGTGGAACCTCAGGTGAAGAGGTGGCCGGGGAGGATCCGTCCGGCACGCTCTAGACTGAAGTCATGGCGGGCCGGGACAAGAACCCCCACAAGCATCGCCTCCACCTCCCCATCGTGGACATCCCGGGGAGCGGCCCGGGTGGCCACGTCCAGGACACCCACGTGGCCCACTCCGTGGGATGCGCGCAGACCGCCAGACCGGTCGGACGGCGGCCCGAGTGGCTGAAGGTCAAGGCGCAGTTCGGCCCCAACTACAAGGACCTCAAGCGGATCATGCGAGACCGGGACCTCCACACCGTCTGCGAAGAGGCCGGGTGCCCCAACATCTTCGAGTGCTGGGAGGACCGGGAGGCCACGTTCCTGATCCTCGGCGAGCGGTGCACCAGGCGGTGCGGGTTCTGCGACGTCCAGACGGCCAAGCCGCTCCCCCTCGATCGGGACGAGCCCCGCCGGATCGCCGAGGCGGTCGAAGCGATGGGGCTCAAGTACGTGGTGCTCACCGGGGTGGCTCGGGACGACCTCCCCGACGGCGGCGCGGAGATCTGGGCCGCGTGCGTCCGGGCGGTGCGTGAAGCGCTGCCGGAGGCCGGTGTGGAGGTCCTGACGCCCGACTTCAAGGGCGATCCCGGTGCCCTGCGCACGGTGCTGGAAGCCGAGCCCGACGTGTTCGCCCTCAACCTGGAGACGGTGCGCCGCCTCCACGGCCGGATCCGGCCGGCGTTCGGCTACGACCGGACCCTCGAGGTGCTTCGCGCGGCCAAGGCCATCCGTCCGGGTCAGTTCACCAAGTCCGGGGTCATCCTGGGGATGGGCGAACAACCCGACGAGGTCACCGAGTCGATGCGGGACCTCCGCGCCGCCGACGTGGACCTGGTCACGGTGAGCCAGTACCTCCAGCCCACCAAGTTCCACCTTCCGGTCGATCGCTGGGTCACGCCGGAGGAGTTCGCTGAGCACGCCAGGGTGGGGATGGACATGGGGTTCGCCCACGTGGAATCCGGGCCGCTGGTCCGATCCTCGTATCACGCCGGCAAGCAGCTGGCTCGGGCTTCGGCCCGCAGTCAGGCCGCCAGCAGCTCGTCCAGGTAGCCGCGGAGCGTCGACTCCGCCTGGGCTCCCAGCAACCGGTACCGGAGCTCGCCCTGTCCGTCCGACAGGACCGTGGCCGGGAGCCAGGGGACCTGGAACTGATGAGCGATCTTGCCGGTGCGATCCTCGACGCTCGGATAGGTGACGTCGAACTCGCCGAGGTACGCCCGTCCCGCTGCCGGGTCGTCCTTGAAGTTGACCCCGATGAACTCCACCCGTCCCTCGTACTCCTCGGACAGCCGCTGAAGGCCGGCCTGCTCCCGACGGCATGGGCCGCACCAGGATGCCCAGAAGTTCACCACCACGACCTTGTCCTGATAGGTGGCCGGGGTGACCTCTCCCCCGAGGATCGCGGGGCCTTCGATATCCGGCGCGGGTCCCGAGAGCTCCACCGCGGCGCCGGGGTCTTCCGGAGCGCGAAGCGAGGCCACCAGCCACAGGCCCGCCACCACCACGGCCGGGATCAGCGCCAGGAGGAGCAATCGGGTACGTGCCGAGGTCATGGGCAAACGCTACCAGGGAGGAGGAGCCGGCCTGTAAGCCGGATTCTGTCCCCTTGCGGGGGGCGACCATCTCTCTGCGAGCCACGTCGCCGCGGCCCTGAGGATCGGGGCACGCCCCGACCCATGCAGCCTACCCGGGAGCGTCGAGCGGGCCGCTCGTCCCGGCCGTGCGATCGCCTCGGTCGGAGTGCTCCCTGCTTGGCCTTGCTCCGGGTGGGGTTTGCCGAGCCGCGCCGGTCACCCGGCACGCTGGTGAGCTCTTACCTCACCGTTTCACCCTTACCCGCCTCGCGGCGGGCGGTCTGCTCTCTGTGGCACTGTCCGCGGGTCGCCCCGCCTGGGTGTTACCCAGCACCCTGCCCTGCGGAGTCCGGACTTTCCTCGAGCCCTCTCGAGCCCGCGGCCGCCCGGCCGGCTCCTCCGCGATCAGGATAGCACCGGGTCATTCGTCTTCCTCCGTCTCGAACAACCGCGCCTCGGGTCCCGGCGGGCGCCAGTCACGGCCCTCGTCCGCCAGCCACGCGTCGACCCCCTCGTTGGCCAGGCGATCCGCTTCCACATTCAGCTCCCGGGGCACGTGCTCCAGGGTCACCTTCTCGAACCGCTTGATCTCGGCGGTGGCCTCCTCGTGGAGGCGCCTGAGGGTGGGGTTCTTCACCCGGAACTCCCCCGCCAGCTGCTTGATCAAGAGCCTGCTGTCGGAGCGAAGGAGAAGGGTTCGAGGGGCCCGCTCCGCCGCCAGCCGCAGGCCGGCGATGGCCGCCCGATACTCGGCCACGTTGTTGGTGGCCGGCCCGATCCCCTGAGCGAGCTCGGCAACGGTGCGGCCTTCCTCGTCCACCACCACCACCCCGATGCCGGCCGGGCCGGGGTTGCCGCGAGCGGCTCCGTCGCAGAAGACGATCAGTCCGGGACCAGGATCCGGCGGCAGTGCGGGCACCTCCGCAACCCCTCTTCACGCTTCAGTCGATCGAGCTCGAGGGCCGAGAGCTTCTCGTGGCATCCCTGGCACACCCCGTCCCGCAGGGAGACGGCACCGACCCCCCGCTTGCCGGCCCGCAGGTCCTCGTACAGCTCCAGGAGCTCCTCGTCGAGCTCCGAGGCCAGCCCGTCGCGGTGTTCCTTCCGCGTGGCCATCGTTCGATCGATCTCCTCGAGCTCCCGCCCCGAGGACGCCTCCGACTCTTCTGCCCGGCGCCGGGCGTCGGCCATCTCCGCCTCCAGCGCCGGGATCCTCGCTTCGAGACTCTCGCGGCGCTCCATCTGATCGAGCTCCTCGTCCTCCAGCCGGGACTTCCGCC
Organism: Actinomycetota bacterium; assembly: GCA_036833435.1. GTDB lineage: Bacteria > Actinomycetota > UBA4738 > UBA4738 > CALAEC01 > DAITPV01. Next base: position 7,469 of record DAITPV010000016.1, read on the forward strand.
GCCGGATGCTTTCGATCTCCGCCTGGATCGAGGACAGCTCCTTGGGATTGGCCACGGAGCCGTCGTACAGGCGACGCTGCTCCGCCTCCGCCCGTGCATCGAGGGACGCGACCTCGTTCTCCAGCCTCCGCTCCTCCGAGGCCACGCTGTCGAGGGCCAGCCGCAGCTCACCCACCTTCCCCTCGGCCTCCTCCATGATCCGCCGGGCTTCGGTGACCTCCGTCTCCAACTCGAGGTCCCGTCGCCGGGCTTCTAACCGGTCGATGGCGAGGTCCACATCTTGGAGCTCCAGGATCCGGTCCACGCCCTTCACGGGCGGGTCACCAGGATGCCGCACCCTCGACCGGCCGCCTCCGCCCACGACGGCGGGAAGCGCTGATCGAGGTACCCGAGCCAGTCGGAGACGAGCGCGCCCATCGAGGGCACAGGATACGGGTCCGGCCGGTGGGCTATCGGTTACTGATCTTCGCGCAGCTCCCGAACCGGTCCTTGCCGGGCCCGCCGGTGCAGCGGTCCTTGCCGGCCCCGCCCTTCATCCGGTCCTTGCCCTTCCCGCCGGCCAGCCGGTCCTTCCCGGCCTCACCGAGGAGCTGGTCCTTCCCGTCCGAGCCCTTCAGCCGGTCGCGGTCCCGTCCCCCAATGACCACGTCGCCGCCGCCCATCCCGATGAGGCGGTCGCGGCCACCCAGGCCGCAGATCACGTCGGGGCCCTTGGTGCCCTGGATGTGGTCGGCGCCGTCACTGCCGGGGAACTGGGTCAACCCGCTCTTCTTCTGCCCCGGGCACCCGGAGGAGAACATCAGGATCTGCTGGAACGTGGGACGGTCCTGCCATTGCATCGCCGGCACGCTGACAACCCCAACGTCCGCGTACCTGATCTGGTCGGCCACCTCGTCGGCCTCCCAGGTGGCCGGGTCCGCGGTGAACTGACCTTCGAGGTCGGCAACAGCCTGGTCCAGGCTGTCGAGGAGCGCCGTGCGGCACGCGGCCAGCCCTCCCCCGGCCCCGCAGTACTGGCGGGAGAACGGCTGATCGACGGGAAGGCCCAGCACCGTCCGCAGGTCCTTCTGCAAGTGCCCGTACCACCCGTCGTTGAACGCGCTGCCGTTCCCGTCGAGCCCCGGATGATCGTCGTGGGTGTACGGAACGTTGTCGTAGGCATCGCCGAGGACCGGACCGAACGCCGCCTCGAGGGCCGGCTCCCACCATGCATCCATCAGAGCCACGGCCGATTGCTGCTCGTACGCGCCGTTCCCGTCGAGGTCACGGCGGTGGGCACCGGCCTTGTTCCACGCGTCCAGCAATCCCATGGCCTGCCGCAACCGGTCCGAGCCGGGGTCGCCGATCACCTGCAGCATGTAGGGCAACACCCGGGCCCCTCGAAGGTCGACGGTGGCCGCCTCGCCCATGGCCTTCACCAGCTCGATGAGATCGATCTTCCCGTCGTTCTGGATGGCCGCCTCGATGCGGTCGTTGAGCCGCTGGACCCGGTCCACGGGCGCGTACCCCCAGTTGACGTCGGAAGACCGGAACCCCGGCGCCTGCTTGTTGTTCCAGCTGGTCATCCATCCCTTCGCCGGGCTGATGTCCTTGGGGGTCTCGGTGAAGTCAAGGAGCCGCTGCCACCGCCATGGGTTCCCGTCCCACACCGGGAGGTCCATGTCCGTCCCCGGGGCCCGGACCGGGTACGACCCTCCCAGCTGATAGGCGATGTCCCGGTCGTCCACGTAGAACCAGTTGAAGGTGAAGTTGAAGCGAGAGAACGCTCGCTGGAAGTCCTGGGCCCCGTTGATCCGGTTCGGGTCCATGATCTCCACGTAGGCCAGCGCCGAGTCAACTTCGCCGCCGTAGCTCACCCGTTGCCGGACGAATAGCACGGGCTTCCCGCCCACCTCGCCCCGCGCCTGAACGATCCCTCGGGTTCCCCCGCGGAGCCCGTCGGAGCCAGGTAGCCCCGCGAGCTGCACCCGCTCCGTGGTCATGGTCACCAGCTGCGGAGGCCCCTGGCCCCCGGCCGACGGCTTGGACAGCCACTGGTCGGTCCTGCTCTCGATGGGCACGCACTGCCCGTCCGCTCGGAGGTAGTTCGTGGAGTTGACGGTGGGCACCCCGCCGCCGGGAACGCACAGCTCGACCACCCGGATGTCCACCAGGTCGCCGTCCGCAGACGTGGCGCTCCACCCGTAGCCGTCACCGCGACCGAGGAGCACGTACAGGGAGATCCCCGGGAACCCCACGCCCCTGGCCTGAAGGCCCGGTCCGTGCATGTCCAGCTCCATGAGGATCTCGGGCGACCAGTACCCCACCTGCGGTCCGAACACGGCCATGGGGTTGCCGTCCTTCGAGAGCGTCTTCCCCACCAGCAGCGCGTTGCTGGCACTCCGAGGGAACATCAGCGGGATCTCCCCGAACGGGCCGTCGGCCGCCAGCGGCAAGGGGAACGGAAGCGGACCACTGCCCACGGACGCACAGGTGTCGGCCACCACGTCGTCGTCGTCCTCGATGGCGCCGTCGGGAACGGCCACCGATGCCGGGTTCACCGGACCCAGGTTGTCGTTCCACGGGAACCGGGTGTCGGTGGTCCGCGGGGCCTCGGGATCGTCGGCCATCTTGAGGTCGCTGAGGATGGTTCGGGCCTCCTGGCCCGAGTAGCCGTCGGCCTCGAGCGCGTTCAGGAAGTCGGCGTTCCCCAGCTCGCCGCCGCCTCCCACGCCGAGGTTCCCGCCGATCAGGGAAGCCACCGCCACCGTGTCGGCGATGGTCCAGTCTCGGGGCGTGACCTGGAGGGCCGGGTACTCGGCCGGAAGCCGGGAGGGGTCCGCTCGCACCTCGGTGATGTACGCGTTGATGCCGGCGATGTAGTCCTTGAGGTCCTGCAGGGCCTGGGCGGCCAGGGCCGGGTCGGTCCCAGGCGGGGTCTGCTCCGCCATCGCGATGAGCTCTGCGTCGGTGTAGTCGGCCACCTTCCACTGGTTGCAGTCCATCCGAAGGTTGGCGTCGCTGGGGCCGAGGAACTCGCTGAGGCGCCCGCGTCCCGTATGGCGGAGGACGTCCATCATGAACAGCCGATCCTCGGCCGACGCGTACCCGGCGCCGAACAGCGTGTCGCCGCGTGTGGACCCATAGATGTGCGGGACCCCGAACCCCTTGTCGCGGAGGATTACCGTGCCGGGGCGCGGGGAGTACCGGACGTCCACGTCGCCCGGCTGAACGCCGAACGAGGCGTCCTTGTAGTAGTCGGTGAGGTTGTTCTGCGTGAGGCCGGCCACCCCCTGGACCAGGGAGTCGTACATGTCCCGCTGGTCGAGGTTGTGGGCCGGGGGCGCCTGTCCCCCCTGGATGGCCAGGAACTCGTCGGTGGTGGTGTACCGCCCCTGTCCCGGCGGGAGGATGTTCAGCGCGATCACGCTGCGGTCGCGCTCCCGGTAGGCGTCGACCGGGTTGGGGGCGGCCGAGACCGAGGGTGCCGAGGGCAGGGCCACCACGCCCAGGAGCAGGGCGAACGGAAGCAGGAGCCGAGGAGATCTCATGGGGAGAAGGTTCGACGGCCGGGCCCCCGCGTCCTTCTCATCCCGGTACCGTAGGCCCGTGGACGGCTCCGACACTCCCTTGCGCGGGCGACGAACGGCGTTCCGGGTCATCGCCTATCTGATGGCCATCTCCGGGATCGGGTTCGGCCTGGTCACGGCGATCTTCGCCTTCATCGGGGAGGGACAGGAGATCCACGCGTTCCACAACGCCGTGGTGGCTACCCTCCTGATCGTGCTCTCCGGCCTCCCGGCGCTCGCCGTGGCCCGAGACCCGGAGCGGTCCACGAAGTGGCTGGCCCACCTGACCGCAGTCGGCGTGGCCGGGGTCCTCACGATGATCCTGAGCCTCACCCTCGACCCCTTCTCGCTGCCGGTGATCCTCCTGGTGGGCGTGCTCTGGGCGCTCCAGACCCCCGGCGAGCCATTGCCTCCGGGACGGCTCAGCCCGGTGCTGGTGGTGCTGGCCCTGGCTGCCGCCGTCCCGCTGGGGGCCTACGTGGTGGGCCAGGCCGACCTGCAGCGGATCGACACCAGCGAGCACGCGGAGTTCTTCCACTGGATCGAGACGTCGTTCACCGCGTGCTCGGTGCTGTTCCTGGGGTTGCTTGTGTCGGTGCGCCCCGCCGCGTACCGGCTGTCGGCGTGGAGCGCCGGAGTGACGATGGCGGTGATGGGCGTGGCCTCCCTGGCCCTCGAGGGAAAGGCCTCTGCGCTGGACGCCCCATGGGCGTGGGCGGCGGTGGTGGGGAGCGTGATCTTCGTGGCGGTGACGGAATGGGAGGCCCGCCGGACCATGCATGAACCGGCGCTGACGGGGTAGTTGGAGATGAGCGGGTAGAGGGAGGTCGAGGATGGACGCGAAGCAGCGGAGCCGCAGGATCGGCGCGGTGGTGGCCCTCGCCGCCATCGTGGTGCTTGCCGGGGTGTCGCCGGCCATCGCTCAGGAGGAGGGTCCGGACGAGGACGAGTTCGTGGTCCTCACCGGGCGGCTGGACGTCACTGAGGGTGAGACTTTCGACAGCGCCGTCATCTTCGACGGTCCCGCGGTCGTGGCGGGGACCGTCCGCGGCCCCGTGGTCTCGTTCAACGGCGACGTGGAGATCTCCGGGACCGTCGAGGAAAGCGTGGTGGCGTTCAACGGGACGGTCACGGTTCGGTCCGGCGCGGTCATCCAGGAAGACCTGGTGACCCGAACGGAGCCGGTGATCGAAGAAGGAGCCACCATCCAGGGAGACATCCGGCGGGAGCCGTTCGATGTGTTCCGAGACCCATTCCCCTTCTGGGCCAAGTTCCTGTCCTGGCTCGCGGTCAGTGTGTCGATGCTTGGGCTTGGTCTGCTCCTGCTGCTCCTGGCCCCCCGAGGAGCCGACGCCGTCGCCGAGGCGTGGCGAGGCCGGAAGGGGCCGATCATCGGCTGGGGCGCGCTGTTCCTGTTCGGCCTCCCCCTGTTCGGGATCCTGGCCGTGATCACCCTGCTGGGGATCCCGTTCGGCATCGGGCTCCTGCTCGCCCTGGGGCTGATCTACTCGATGGGCCATGTGGCAGGTGCCTGGCTCCTCGGCCGCCAGCTGGTGAAGGCGCCCGGCTCCCGGGTCCTGGCGTTCCTGGCGGGTCTGGCCATCCTTCGCGCTCTTGCCTTCGTTCCGATCCTCGCCGGGATCGTGGGATTCATCGTCACGACCCTCGGGCTGGGCGCGCTCATCGTGGCGGCGTGGCGGTCCGGACGTCCGGTCCGGGCCTCCGCCGAAGCAGTCACTCCATAGCGGGGCCCCCGGCGCCGAACCGGGCGCCCGCCGGGAGCGTCAAAACGGGTAGATGAGTCCACATGCCCTCGTGCAGGCCCTGGCCGCTGCACTGCTGGTCGCGAGCTGCGCTCCACGGGCTGCACCTCGAGCGCCCGCCGCCGAGGACCTCAGCTTCCCACCGGGCTGGACGGAGCTGCCCCAACCTCCCGTGCTCACGGATGGGGAGATGGTGTGGACGGGCACCGAGCTGATCGCCTGGGGTGGCTGCGATCCGCACGTCGAGGACGAGTGCGCCCCCACCGCCGAGGGCTTCTCCTTCGACCCCGCGACCGAGAAGTGGACGCAGCTCCCAGACGCCCCGGTCGCGGCCGGACACCCCGAGGGCACGTGGACCGGCAGGGAAGCCCTGTTCCTCGACGTCGGTGCCGAGGGGCCTCTTGGCGGGGTGGCCTTCGAGCCCCGGACCGAGCGGTGGCGCCAGGTCACCCCGGCGCCCATGCCTTCACGATGGGGAACCGTCGAGGTGTGGACCGGATCGGAGCTGGTGGTGTGGGGAGGCGGCGACCGCGACGAGCCAACGAACACCGCGGGCGCAGCCTACGACCCGGTGAGCGACACGTGGCGGCGGATCGCGGATGCCCCCATCGGCCTCAATGCGGCCAGCGGGGTGTGGACCGGCCGGGAGGTGGTGGTGTTCGGATCGCTGCTCAACGGGCGCAACATCGCCGAGACCCTCACCTCGGTGGGGGTTGCGTATGACCCCGCGGCGGACTCCTGGCGGGAGCTCCCACCCTCGGAGCTCTCCCCCCAGGCAACCTCGGCGGTGTGGACCGGGGACCGTGTGGTCGCCTGGGACTACGAGGTGCACTCGCAGGAGTACGACCCCATACGCGACAGGTGGACCGAGCCGCAGGAGATGCCGCTCGACTTCAGCGAGTGCTACCCGGATAGCGTGACCATCGGAGGCGATGTGTTCGCGTTCTTCTGCGGCCGGGCCGCGCTGTACGAGCCGGAGGCCTCGACCTGGCGGGAGATCGATGGCGGACCCCTCGAGGACGAGGTCTGGTCGGATGCCTACGAGCGAGACGTCGAGGTGTGGAGGTTCGCCTCGATGGTGCCGACCTCGGAGTCGGTGCTGATGGCCATGGAAGGACTCACCCTGAATCGCAACGGCGTGGCCTGTTACGGATGCCCGGGCGCCGACACCGCGCTGTGGGCGTTCACGCCGAAGCGTCAGCCGGGCTGAGCTCCGGAGTCCTCCCGAGCCAGGGCCACGGCCTGGTCCAGGCTCATGGCTCTCCCCTCGTTCCACGCCCGCTCGGCGGCCTCCTCCGAGAGATGTGCCCGGGCCTCATCCGCGGGATCGCCCTCCAACAGCCCGGCGAAGCCACCGGGCGGCCCGCCGACCCGCTCCTTCACCGAGTCGAACGCCCCGGCCAGGCGGATGGCCTCCTCGTGGCGGCCCTCCCAGGTCGCCAGGAACGCCAGGTCGACCAGAGCGATCCCCACCCCGGTCTGGTTGTCGGCCTCGAGGAACAGGTCCAGGGACTCAAGGGCAGCGGCTCGCGCGGCCTCTCGGTGGCCCAGGCGCCCGTGAGCGAACGCCAGCCAGATCGAGTCGAACGCCAGGTGCAGACGGTCCCCCAGCTTCCGCCAGATGGCCACGGCCTCCTCCAGCTTGGCCAGCACGGCTTCCCACCGGTCGGCCTGGGCATCCCGGATCACCAGCATCGCCAGCACCTGGGCGGTCCCGCGTTCGTCCCCCGCCGATCGAAACAGACCAAGGGCCTCGTCGAGCATCCGTGCCGCGGCCTCGACGTCTTCGCCGGCCACGGCGAACGCCAGGTTGTACAGGGCCTCGGCGATCCGGCCGGGATCACCCAGCTCTCGCTCGATCGGCAGGGCCTGCTCGTAGAAGGCCTTCGCGCTCTCTCGGTCCTTCTGCCACCAGGCGATCCCCGCGGCGCCGATCAACGCCTTGGCCCGGGCCACCGTGCTGCCCTGGCCCGAGGGGAGGGCCAGGATCTCCTCGAACCACCGCTGGCCCTCGGCCAGGTGTCCTCGCTGTTGCCAGAACCGCCACAGCGCTCCGGCGGCTTCCTGGGCCCGGTCCGCCTCCCCCTCTTCGATGGCCCACCGGAGTGCGGCTCGGAGGTTGGGATGCTCCACCTCGCAGCGGTCCAGCCATTCCACCTGGTCGTCGGCGGTCAGGTGCGGTTCGGCCTCCAGGGCCAGGTCCAGGAAGTGCTGGCCGTGGCGCCGGCGGACGGCCTCGGCATCCGCGCCGGCCTCCAGCTGCTCGAGAGCGAACTCCCGGATCGTCTCCAGCATGACGAACCGGGGATGCCCGTTCGGGTCGGTCCGACGAATCAGCGACCGGTCGACCAACGAGGTCAGCCCGTCCAGGGCGTCCACACCGAGCTCGCCGGGCTCGGTCACCGTCTCCGCCGCTTCGAGCGTCCACCCGCCGAAGAACACCGCCAGCCGGGCGAACAGGTCTCGCTCCGTCCCCTCGAGCAGGTCGTAGCTCCACGCAATCGCTCCCCGAAGCGTCCGCTGCCGCTCCGGGAGCGTGCGAGCTCCCGAGGTCAGGATGGACAGGCTCTGCTCGAGCCTGGGGAGGATCTGCTGTGGGGTCAGGACCTTGGTTCGAGTGGCCGCCAGCTCGATGGCCAGCGGCAACCCGTCCAGCCGCGCGGTGATCTGGGCTACCGCCGGTGCGTTCTCCTCCGTAACCCGGAAGCTCGGCTGAACCGCAATCGCGCGCTCGGTGAACAACCTGACGGCAGTGAACCGGCCCAGCGTGAGAACGTCCGGCAGCTGCGCCGGATCCGGTGGCTCCAAGGGCGGCACGGCGTACTCCTGCTCCCCGCGGAGCGAGAGCACCTCACGGGACGTGGCCAGCACCTTCAGCTTGGGGGCTGAGGTGAGGAGCTCTTCGATCATCGGAGCCGCCTCAGTGACCTGCTCGAAGTTGTCGGCCACCAGGAGGAGCTCCCGGTCGCGTAGGTACGCCTGCAACGCCTCCACGATGGGACGGCCGGGCTCCTCGGGGACACCCAGCGCCTTGGCCAGCGATGACGGCACCAGCGCCGGATCGGTGACCGTCGACAGGTCCGCGAAGAACGCGCCGTCCCGGTATCGGGTCAGCGTCTCCGAGGCCACCTGGAGGGCCAGCCGGGTCTTCCCGGTTCCCCCGGCCCCGGTGAGGGTCAGCAGACGGGACCGCTCGAGGAGCCGGCAGATCTCGGAGATCTCCTCCTCACGTCCCACGAACGAGGTGAGCTGCTCCGGGAGGTTGTTCGGCCGAGCATCGAGCGAGCGGGGCGGCTGGAAGTCCGAGGCGATGCCCTCGACCACCAGGTCGTAGAGGTGGATGGGGTGGTCCAGGTCCTTGAGACGATGGTCTCCCAGATCCCGGAGGGTGACGCCTTCGGGGAGAGCGTCCTCCACCAGGCCCCTCGTGGCCCCGGAGAGGATGATCTGCCCTCCGTGAGCGGCAGCCGCGATCCGGGCCGCCCGGTTCACGTCGAGCCCCAGGTAGTTGTCCCCGCCCAGCACGCCCTCGCCGGTATGGACCCCCATCCGGACGGGCACGGGAGGCCCGGACCAATCCTCCGCGGCGAGCTCTCGCTGGGCGGCCACGGCGGCCCGGACGGCACCCCCCGGGGTGGTGAACACCACGAAGAAGGAATCACCCTCCGTGCTGACCTCCACCCCCTCGCCCTCGGCGACGGCCAGGCGGACGATCTCCGCATGCCGGTCCCGGACCGCCGGGTACGCGTCACCGAGCTCCTGCAGCAGCCTGGTGGACCCCTCGATGTCGGTGAACAGGAAGGTGACGGTGCCGGTGGGCAGCTCTGCCATGGCGACCTGCAATGTAGCGCGTCGGGGTGTGGTCGAGTTGTGCCTATGCTGCCGTCACGACGACGAGAGGGAGGAGGAACGTGCTACTCGAGAACAAGAACGCGGTGGTCTATG
>DAITPV010000017.1:0-16373 GCA_036833435.1 Actinomycetota bacterium
GCTCGCTGGGCTCATAACCCAGAGGTCGCTGGTTCAAATCCAGCCCGCGCAACGAAGCGGCAAAAGCAGGTCGGGAGGGGTGTCCAGGTGGCACCCCTTTCTCGTTTCCTAGCGCTAGCTCGGGGGTCACCCTGATGCGGTACGAGCCGTCCGTGTCGTAGAGAGCTCATGAGGGTCGTGGTGCTCGGCTGCGGGTTTCACGGTCGGGGGATCGTGTACCAGCTCGCAGGATCGGAGATCGACCTCACCGTCCTCGACCGCGACGAGCAGCGGGCATCTGCGGTTGGCGAGAAGGCCGGAGTGCCGTCCGGGACGATCGACGTCGCCGATGCAGGCAGGCTGCGAGAAGCCTTCGCCGGCGCCGACGCGGTGGTGAATGCCGTCGGCCCGTACCACCTGACCGCGCTTGGCGTCATCGATGCGGCCCTCGATGCCGGAATCCACTACGTCGACATGAACGACGACCACGAGGTCGCGGAGGCGGTGCTGCTCGACCCCTCCTGGGACCAGCGGGCTCGCGAAACCGGCGTCACGGTGCTCATTGACGGTGGGGTGGTCCCCGGATTGAGCGGACTGCTCGCTCGACACGCCAGCGACCAGCTGGACCGAACGGATCGGGTGGCGATCACGTTCGCGTGGAATTTCAGCCGGGAGTACCCGGCGGCGATCCAGCACTTCCTCCGAATCAACAGCGGGGAAGGCCCCCAGTACCTCGACGGCCGGCACGTGCGGATGTCTCCGTTCGAGGGCCGCGAGAAGGTCGACTTCCTGGACCCCGCTGGGAATGCCGTCGTCTCGTTCACGGGAGTGCCCGACCCCGTGGCTATCGCTCGGTTCATCCCGGGCGTGCAGGAGGCCACGGCGAAGGGTGGGTTCTACCAGGCGGAGGCCAACCGCTTGGTGGAGGACATGGTGCGGTGGGGATTCACCTCGTACGAACCACCGGGCCCCGGAATGCCCAGCCCCATGGAGTACCTGGTCACCTACCTCGGTTCATCCGCAGGAGAGCGGCACTTCGAGATCCCCCGCCACGACCGACCACTGGCGGTCCGTGTGGAGGTCCACGGAAGCCGGTCGGGAACCCCGGCCACGCTGCGCTACGAGGCCCACGACCACTCGCGGCGGGCCACCACCACCTTCACGGCGCTGGCTGCCTTGGCCGTTGCCCGGGGAGAGCTCCCTGCGGGAGCCCTGGCGCCGGAAGCGTGGCCGGACGCGGCTTCCTTCCTCCGAGAGGTCCTCGCCGATCCCCATATCCGCATCTGGCATTGGGCCGACGAGGAAACCCCCCGGCCCCTCGAGATCCCCTGAGCCTCAGGAAAGCGGAGCCCGACATGTTTGTCTGTGGTCCGAGCCCAAGGTAGGCTCAGCAAGGCCGCTTGACACAAGCGGGTGAGGGGAGGATCGCGATGGGATGCCTGTTGGCGTTGATGTCGGCGTTCGCGCCGAGGTTCGTCTTCCTGATTATCTGGATCGCCAGGCCCGCATACGTCGATGCGGTCTTCGACACGTTCATCTTCCCTTTGCTGGGCATCATCTTCCTTCCGTTCACCACGCTGATGTACGTGTTCCTGGCTGCTCCTCCGTTCGACCTGACGGGTTGGGACTGGCTGTGGATCGCCATCGCCGTCCTGCTGGACCTGAGCCACTATGGAGGTCTGTACGTCCAGCGGAGCAGCAGTAGCGAGATGTCCTAACCGCCGGCTGGAAGTACCACAGTCGCCGAAGGAAGAACGATCGTGGTCTGGGGCCCGTCCGACCCCAGACCACGCTCGCGGGCTTCAGATGCCCAGGATCTGCTTCTTCTTCGCCTCGAAGTCCGCCTCGGTGATGAGCCCCTGCTCCTTCAGCTGGGCAAGCTTCTGGAGCTCCGCGGCATAGTCGGTCGGCGGCGCCGGCGCCGGGGCCGGTGGCGGAGCCTCCTCGTACTCGGGCTCCGGCTCGTTGAACGATGCCTCACGGCGCATCATGCGACGGCTCGTGCGTCGCGCCGTGCGACGCGCCACCCTACGGCCACCCATCATCAGTCCTCACCTTCCTCCATTCGTTGCCTCGAGTGAGCTCTCCACGTCGTAGCCGATCGCCAGCGCCAGCTCGGGCGCCGCCGAGACCACCTTGGCGATCCCGACCGTGGGGGCCACTGCGATCAGCACCCCGGTGATCTCGTCCACCGTGGCCCCGGCCGCGAGCGCCATCCCGACGTTCCACTGGTACGACGCCGGGGCGGCATCCAACGCGACCAGCGCCCCGAGGCGCGCCAGCGCGTGCGTCTTCGGATCCAGGCCGGACGCCTCGATGTTGTCGAGCTGCATCGAAACGATGTTCTCGATGAACGTCTCGTCGTTCAGCGACAGGCTCCGAAGGGTGTCCTCATGCTTCGCCATAGCTCCTCCTCTCACTCGCTCGTCCTCCGGTAGGCTGAAGTGACACCCCTACCTCGAGCGATTCGACCGCACATCCGCCTTCGCCGCATCGTCCTGTTGGGATGAAGTGGACTGAGACCAGCCTGAGAGGGGTTTCCTCAAGGTATGTGGACGCCTTTCTCCTCATCGAGCGGTAGGCTTCCAGGGAGGGCCCGCGAGGGGGAGGAGAGTGACGGAGACGAACCGGGCCCGGCAACGAAAGCCGATGCACGCCGCCCCTCTGTCCGTGCACCGCCCGGCCGTGGATCGAGCGGACCTGGTCGCGCCGCTTCGGGAATCGAAGACACCGGTGGTGAGCATCGTGGCCCCGGCAGGCTTTGGAAAGACGACCCTTCTCGTCCAGTGGGCGGAGGCGGACCCCAGGCCCGTCGCCTGGGTCAGCCTGGAAGAGCGTCACAACGATCCGGCCGTTCTCCTCTCGAGTATCTGGTCCACGCTCAAGCGAGCTCACCCGGGAGTGGAAACCGGCCAGCCCTCCGGGCCATTCGCCGCCCGATCCCCGCGGTGGTCCGCCCTCGGGGACGCACTCTCCACCCTGGGCACAGTGGAGCCGTTCGTCCTGGTTCTGGACGACATCCACCGGATCCACCACGGCGACGGCGTGGACGCGGTGGCCGCTTTGTCCCGGCATGTCCCCGAAGGGTCGGTCCTGGCGTTCGCCGGGCGGAGCGATCCACCCATCGGAGTCGCGCTCCTGCGAAGCCGTGGGCAGGTCACGGAGGTGGGGCCAGCGGACCTTGCGTTCGACGGCCGCCAGGCACGTCAGCTGTTCGAGGAAGAGGGCATCGACCTCCCAGGCGCTGCAGTCGATGCGTTGCAGGAACGAACCCAGGGCTGGCCGGTCATGCTGTATCTGGCCGCCATGTGGATCCGCGCGGGCGGCTCCTTCAAGACCGCGGCTTTCCCCGGCGACAACTCGGGCATCGCCGAGTTCCTCCGGCGTGAGCTGTTGGCCCGCCTGCCCAGGAAGCAGCGGAAGTTCCTGGTGGAAACGTCCGCGCTCGATCGTCTGTCCGGTCCTCTCTGCGATGCGGTGCTCGGAACCGACGATTCCTCTCAGGTACTCGAAGCTCTGGAAGGCTCGAATCTGCTTCTCACTCGTCTCGACCCCCATGGCCGGTGGTACCGGTATCACCCCCTGTTCCGGGAGCTGCTGTGGGCAGATCTCGAGCGGAGGATGCCCGAGCGCGCGGACGAGGTCCTGGATCGAGCCGCGGAATGGTGCGAGGCGAACGATGATCCCGAGGACGCGATCAGGTACGCGATGGCCACCGGCGACGTGGATCGTGTGGCCGGCCTGGTCGCCGCCAATGCTCAGCGGTTCTTCTCACACGGCCGCGATGCCACGGTCCGGACCTGGTTCGAGTGGCTGAGGCTCAACGCCGAGATCGGATCGTTCCTCCCCGCCGCGACCCTTGGGGTGCTGGCGGATGCACTCATGGGCCGGGCGGCCGACGCGGAGCTGTGGGCCGACAGGATCGAGCGGTACTTGGCGGAGCGGTCCCACCCTGAAGAGGGCTCGGTCCTCGAGTCACTGCTTGCCGGGATGCGATCGATGCTCGGTCGTGGCGGTGAGGAGCAGATCCGCGCCGACGCCGACCTGGCCCGCCGGACGATGCCCGCGGATAGCCCGTTCCGATCCATGGCCTACCTCCCCGTGGGCTTCTCCAGGCTCATGGCCGGTGAGCTGGACGAGGCCGAGCCCGAGTTCCAGGATGCCGTGGAGGAGGGTGACCGGCTGGATGCGGCCATCTCCTCGCTCGTCGGTCTCTCGGAGCTGGCGTTCATCGCCGCCGAGCGAGGCGATCGTTCGCAGGCCCGCGCGCTCAGCGCGAGGGCTGCCCAGGTCCGGGACCGGACTGGCCTGGCAGCGTACCCAGTCAGCGCCCTGTCCTTCGCCATGTCGGCTCGCGTGGCCCTCCACAGCGCGGATCTGCCCACCGCCCGCCGGGAGCTTGCCCGGGCGCATCGGATCCGTCCGGCTCTCAACCGCAGCTTCCCCCTTCTCTCCGTCCAGGCGCTCCTGGAGCTCTGCCGGGTACACGTCGCGTTGGCCGACCCGGCCGGCGCGCTCGCCATCCTGCGTGACGTCGACGTCGTGCTGGGCGAGCGTCCCGGCCTCGGCATCCTCCCCAGTCGGGCGGCCGAGTTCCGAGACGCGGCGGTGGCGCTCCGAGCGGACCCCCAGGCCGCCACGAGCCTGACCACGGCGGAGCTCCAGCTCCTCCCGTTGCTCGCCTCGCACCTGTCGTTCAGAGAGATCGCCGAGCGCCGCTCTGTCTCGCCTCACACCATCAAGACCCAGGCCATCTCGATCTACCGCAAGCTTGGGGTCACCACGCGCAGCGCGGCGATCGAACATGCCGAGACTCTGGGCCTGCTCCAGGAGCTAAGCTTCCCGCTCGGCTCAGACTGATCCGGCACGCGATTTCATCCCAGCGGCATGATGCTTCGCCGACCGTTCCTTGCTCACTATGGGCCCATGGGCGTCGGCCGAAGCGCCCACTGACCGTGGAGGGTGGAGATGGGGGAGCAGCGGGATTCGTCGGGGTGGGCCGGCTGGACCGCATTCGCCGGCATCATGATGATGATGATCGGAGGGTTCCACGCGATCCAGGGGTTCGCGGCGATCATCGAGGACACGTTCTTCTCCGTGACCCCGAATTACATCTTCGAGTTCGACGTCACGACGTGGGGTTGGACACACTTGATCACCGGGATCATCGTCCTGCTGGCCGGCATCGCCGTGTTCTCCGGCGCCGTGTGGGCTCGGGCCGTCGGGGTGACCGTGGCGTTCCTGAGCGCGATCGCCAACTTCGCCTGGCTGCCGTACTACCCGGTGTGGTCGATCATCTTGATCACGGTGGACGTGTTCGTCATCTATGCGCTGATCGTGCACGGCCGCGAGCTCGCTGAGTACCGGTAAAGGGAGGGGTCGAGCGTCCTGGCCGCGAGCCAGGTGACTACTCCTTCCGTGAGGGAACCGCCCCCCGGTCGGTCTTGGCGCCTGGGCCGGGGGGCGCCGTGGGGATCCGGCCGGTGAAGAACAGGGCGAGCACTGCCGCAACCGCGAGCACCGCCAGGCTCGATCTGAGCGCCAGCAGCCGCGCTTCCTCATTCTCCTCGATGATGGCTTCCGCTTCGCCCGGCGTGACCCCCGCGTCCTCGAGCGCGTCCTGGAGGTCGGCGTCGGAAACGAACGGGATCCCCGCGGCCAGCTCGGTCTCGGCTTCTGCGCTGACCGTTTCGGGCACCGCCGGATTCTCCTGGATGCCCTGGATGAACGAGGTCGTGAGGGTCGCGATGAGGATGGATCCGGCAAGCGCGGTTCCCAGCGACGCACCCAGATTCGTCATGGTGTTCTGAAGCCCTCCTACCTCGCCGGTCTCCTCGTCGGGCACCGCAGAGACGGTCACGGCACCGAGCTGGGAGGCCAGGGCGCCCACCCCGAGGCCGGCGAACAACATCGGCACCGTGACGATCTCGGGTCCGGCACCGGCGTCCAGCCCCGCGATCAGCGTGATGGTCCCCACCACCAGCGCGCCGAGACCGGCCCGGACGATCGTCCGGGGGGACGCCCGGGGGAACAGCTTCGGGATCCCGGCGGCGGCGAGCAGCAGGGCGATCGACAGCGGCACCAGCCGGACGCCGGTCGCGAATGCGGTGAGACCGAGGACCACCGACAGGAACAGGGGGACGGTGAAGAACAGGCCGGCCTGGATCATGTACTGGAAGAAGAACATCACCAGACCGCCACTCATCTGCCGATTCCGCCGGGCACCCGGTCGAAGCAGAGGGTCGCCGCCCCGCTCGATGAGTCGGTTCTCCCAGGCGATGAAGAGCCGGAGCACGAGGGCTCCTGTCAGGAGCAGCCACAGGACGGGTGAGATTCCCAGCCACACTGGTCCGCCGGGCTTGGGTTGGACCCACCCCCAGACGCCCGACCGAAGCACTCCGAACACGATCAGCCCCAGGCCCGAAGCGGACAGCACCACACCGAGGTAGTCCAGGTGGAACGGCCCCGTGGCCGGGAGGTCGTGCATCCGGCGAGCCAGCACCAGGATCCCGAGCACGATGACGACCTCGCTGGCGAAGACCCACCTCCAGGAGAAGTACGTCGTCACCAGGCCGCCGATCAGTGGACCCGCCGCCACCGCTATCGCGCCGGCCGATGCGATCAGCCCGTACGCCCGAGCTCGGCCCCCTTGAGGGAAGTTCGAAGCGACGAGCGCCACGATGGCCGGCATGATCAGGGCGGCCCCTACCCCTTCCAGGAACGACCATCCGATGATCAGGGTCCCCAGGTTGGGAGCAAGTGCCGTCGTCAACGAGCCGGCCCCGTACACCACACAGCCGATCGAGAAGGCCCGCCGGCGGCCGATCAGCGTGCCGATCTTCCCTCCGGTGATCATCAGCGTGGCCATCACGAGGGTGTAGAGCGTGATGGCCGTCTGGATCCCCGTGATCGTGGTCCCCACATCCTCGGCGACGGTGGCGATGGAGACGTTCATCACCGAGCTGTCCAGGGTCATGAGGAACTGGCCGGACGCGAGCGTCAGGAGCACGATCCCTGATCCGGTCGCCACCGGTCGGGTTACTTGGCTCACGCCGAGACCTTCTCCCGAGTCCTTGTCGCGGGTCAACGGGCTTGCCTCACGGCTCGATGATCCCGATCTCCCGTCCCCGCTCGATCGCCGCCGTTCGCGAGGTCACTCCCAGCTTGCGATAGATGGAGATGGCCTGGGTCTTCACGGTGTGGGGCGAGAGGCTCAGGACTTCGCCGATCTCCCCGAAGGTGAGGTGAGAGGTGAGGTGGGGGAGGAGGCGGAGCTCGGAGTCGGTGATGGCTGTGATCCGGAGCCGCCGGGCCCGGATGCCGTCTACCTGCGGGCGAAGCTCGTCGACCTGCTGGGGCAGGTTCCCGAGTCGAGGACGCCTGCGGAGCACGCTGTCGATCTGCTGGAGGATCGTTCTCGCCCCTCCGGCGTCGGCAAGGTCGATGAACGCGCGAGCCAGCTCGATCATGGTCTGGACGGCGAACCAGGGGAATGCCCGTGTCAGCTGCGGTCGCAACGCGGTGGCCCGGATCAGCGCTCGGTTTGCCCGGTCCCGGTCCCCGCGGTGCAGCGCCGTCCGTGCGGACAGAGCGAGAACGAGCGCGGAGATGATGGACCGGTCGAGCCCATGTCGCGAGCGGATGGACGATGCCTTTTGGAGAAGGGATTCGGCCACCGACCAGCTTCCGAGCTCGACCGCGATCAGCATCCGCTCGCCGAGGGCGGCCAGGGCAACGTCCGCCTGCCCCTTCCGCTCAGCGTCTTCCTGGGCGTCGGCCAGGACTTCGGCGGCTGCTTTCTGCCGGCCGTCGAGCTCGCTGGCCACGCCGGCCATCAGAAGCGCAGCGGGGTGCCAGATGCTCTCGGGATCGGCCAGAGCCAGCTCGGCGTCCCGACGCATGTGTTCCACTCCGTCGCGGCATAGGGCTGCCCGAACCGTGGCTGCGGAGGATCGCAGCGACGGATCTTCGCCCCGAACGTCCGTCCGGTCCACGATGTGATCGAGCATCTCCGCCCGACGGTCTGCTCCGGCCGATCTTCCCTCGAAGGCCTCGAACCAGATCGCCGCCGGAAGGACATCTCGTCTGTTTGCCAGCGAGGCATGGTTCTCCAGCCAGTCGAGCCAGTCCAGCGCGATCGACGCCCTCCCAGCTCCGGAGAGGGCATGGGCGTTCGCCGAGAAGATCCGGGCTACCCGATCCGCATCCCCGATCTCCATGGCATATCGAGCCGCCTCCTCGGGCAGGTCGTTCGCCTCATACCAGTCGGCCGCACGTGTGAGGAGACCGAGCCGTTCCTCAGGCCTTCGTTGATCGAGCTGCGCTCCGAGGAACTGGCGCACCAGGTGGTGATAGCGATACCACTCCCGTTCCGCATCCATTGGGACGAGCGGGAGCGCAGACGACTCGAGTCGCCGTAGTGTGGTCGCGCTTCCGGATGTCCCGAGGACGGAGTCACAGAGGTCGCCGCTCAGTCGTTCGAGCACTGCCGTCCTCAGGAGGAACAGGATGTCTCTTCGTGACAAGGGGTCCAGGATCTCGGATCGCAGGTACTGCGCTACGGGCTGGATGTCGCCCAAGAAGTCAGGCGCTGCCGTGACCGTGCCATCACGCAAGGAGGAGGCCGCTGCGCGTACGGCCACCGGCCAACCCTCGGTCTGGTCCAGGATGGTGGTCACGTCCTCGTCTGACGGTTCCAGGCCTTGGTTCGAAAGGACCTCGGCCACTTGCTCTGCGTCCAGGGAGAGGTCGGCGACTCCCAGCTCGAGCGTCCATCCCCGCCCCAAGAGGGGAGCGACGGAGGACTGGGAACGGCTCGCGAGGACCATCAATGAGCCATAGGGAACGTACGAGCCGATGATGGCCAGCGGGTGCAGTGCCTCCTCGTTGTCCAGGAGATGCAGGTTGTCGATGGCCAGCGCGACCGGCAGGGGGCTTGTTGCCACGGCGGCCCCGAGCCCCTCCGTGACCGATCCGAGCGAGTTGCCGTCGGGAGACTCGAGCACTTCGAACACATACGGGTTGACCACGACGATCCGGTCCAAGGCCTCGGACAGGTGGGTCAGCAGAACTGCCGGATCGTTGTGCTCAGCATCGACTGCAAGGTAGGCGAACGGTCGAGGATCCTCCGCCGACCACTGCGAGAGCAGGGTCGTCGCTCCGTACCCGGCGGGTGCGACGATCGTGGCGATGCTGGCCGATGACGTACGCAGTTTCCAGACGGCTCCAGGCCGGTCGACCATCCCGGCCCGGAGGGTCGGAAGCCTCAGGATCGCCCGGGACTGGGCGGTCCGCGGCCGGGAGGCCGTCACATCCAGCATCGCTCTGAGCCCTCCTCCTCACGGTCCGAGCGTCCCTGGAGGGTCGCTCGATCGTGGGCACCCGTGCAGGCTCAAGCCGCAAAACCCAGGCGAGAACAGCCTAGGCCCCTGAAGGAGTCCGGTCGATACGCCGTTTGCCCCCGTTTTGACCGACATCCTGGTCCTGACAGATTCGTTTTCTGATCATCGGGAGGATCCGCGTGCACGCAAATCGGATTATTCGGCACGTCTCCGCCAGGAGCTCCTCAGGCGCAACCCATCACCGACCGTCGAGTTCGATCGAGCCGGGACCGGCCCCGCATTTCATCCCAACCGGGTGACGACCAGCCCCAGACCGGCGTCTAGGTTTGAGGCGGTGGATTGACTCAGCGGACGGAGGGGCACCTGCGCCCCAGAAAGCGAGGGCTCGATGGACACGTTTGGTGACGTGGTGTGGTCGATGTTCGTCTTCTTCTTCTGGCTCATGTTCATCTGGATGTTCATCTCTGTCTTCGGAGACATCTTCCGCCGGGAAGACCTCTCTGGATGGGGCAAGGCCGGATGGATCGCGCTGATCTTCCTGGTCCCGTTCCTTGGGATCCTGGTCTACATGATCGCCCGGCCGAAGATGACCGACCAGGACCGGCGGATGATCGCACAGGCCGAAGAGCAGCAGCGGCGGTTGAAGGGGTATTCCCCGGCCGACGAGATCTCGAAGCTCGTCGTGCTGCGGGACTCAGGCCAGCTCTCGGCGCAAGAGTACGAGGAGCTCAAGGCCAAGGCTCTGGTCTAGCAGCGGTCGTGTCGCGGCCGCGGCGGGAGGCCATCCAGGCCGCCAGGAACGCCAGATCGTTGAGCGCGGCGTGGGCGATCACCGGGGCCGCCAGGCTCCCGCTGCGGTCGCGGAGCCAGGCGAGCCCGTACCCCGCCGCCATCGTGGCCAGGACGACCCCCAGGACCGCGCCGGCTCGAGCGTGGCGCTTGTGCCCGACGGTCTCCGAGTGTGTCCCGTTGCCGAGCCGGTCGATGGTCGGAAGGATGTGGCTCAGGCCGAAGAGCGCACCACTCAGCGCGTCGGCGACCGGTCGCGAGCGGCGGCGTTCCAGGATGCCGAGGAGTGCGCCCCGGAACAGGATCTCCTCAGCGAGTGCGGTTCCCAGTGGGATGTGGACCAGGGTCCGGTACAGGATCTGCCTCGGGTCCCCCGCCGCGTGGTCGTCGACGAAGAGCCGACGGGTCGCGGGGATCGCGGCGCCGAGCCCGATCGCGGCGGCGATCGGGATGGCCGCGGTCAGACCCCATCGAACGCCGCTTTCGAGTCGCCGCGGATCCATCCCCATGTCCGACCAGCTGGCCCCCAGACGGCGGGCGAACCAGGTCATCGCTCCCGCCACGCCCAGGTTCGCCGGGACGTACGCCCGCGGCGGAAGGCGGTTGACCGCGAGGTTCGCTGCGGCCGTCAACGACACGGCGGCCATCTCGCTGTGGCGCGTTCCCCATCTCACTGAAGCCATGAGCCGATCCGTCGCCCCTCCGCTGGCTTGCATCGTCGCACGACGGCGGCCCGAGGCAAGGGAGGGACCTTGAACGAAGCTGGACTCCTCGTGTGCATCCCGGTTCCCTCTAGGATGCCGTCATGAGCGAGCGGGAGGATCCGAAGCCCGAGGCGCCGTCGAACGGTCTCGCCCCATGGCGCCGGGGGGCCATTCGGGCCGTGCAGTACGTGAACCCCGTCGGGGGCAACCCCACGGCGACCGTGGAAGCGTTCGCCGCCCTGGAGTCTTTCGGTCCGTCCCTGATGCCCCGCAGCTCGGTGCATCAGGGGGTGGTCACGGGCCTTGCCGTCCTCGGCGCGCGGATCGCGGGCCGATGGAACCAGCGGATCCTCGATGAGGTGATGCCCGCGAACGCTTCGCTCTCCGGGCGCCTGGCCATTCGGGGGGCGGTGGCCGCTGCGGCGACCGCCGTTTCGATGCTCCCGGTGCATCCGCAGGAATCGACGCTTCGAGCCAGCCTGAGAGCCGGGGGGTGGTGGATGCGGGCCGCTGCCGTGGGTGGGGCGGTGTTCGACCTGGGGGAGTACCTGCGAGGCAGATACCCAACCCAACGAGCGATCCGGCCACTCGCGGTCACGGCCGCCGGGTCGGCCGGGGTGGCCCTCTGGCTGGGTCGCCGCCTGACCGCCCGGCAGCGCGCCATCGAGCCCGGCCCGGTGCCGGCCAAGAACAGCCTGCCGACCGCTGTGGCCAGCGCCGCGGCGGTGGTCGGCGTCGGGACGGGGATCGGCAAGGCATTCCTCGGAACCCGTCGTGGGCTCGAGAGGTTCATGGGCCCGGGGAGGGTCCGCCACACCATCGCTCGGGTTGTGAACCTCGCGGCCTGGGCCGGTGGTGGCACCGCGGCGTATCTCGGTGGCGTCTCCCTCATCGGTCGGAGCAACGAGAAGGTGGAGCCCGGATACTCGGCGCCCCCCTCGTCGCCCCGGCTGTCCGGGTCCCCGGAGAGCTACTCGCCCTTCGAAGACCTCGGCCTCCATGGGCGCCGGTACGTCACGGACACCACCACGGTCGAGCTGATCGAACAGGTGATGGGGGAACCGGCCCGCGAGGAGCCGATCCGTGTGTTCGTGGGGTTCAACAGCGAGCCCCTGTACTCGACGGGTCGGGCGGAGCTGGCCCTCGAAGAGCTGGCCAGGACGGGGGCGTTCGATCGGTCGACCCTGTTGCTGATCTCGCCGACGGGAACCGGGTGGGTCGACCACTCGGTCATCGAGACCGCGGAGTTCCTAACCCGGGGGGACATCGCCACGTGTTGTATCCAGTACGGGCGGTATCCGTCCTTCCTCTCGCTGCAGAAGCTGGCCCTGGGCCGACGCCAGTTCCGGATGTTGCTGTGGGGCGTGAGCCAGCGGGTCGCGGAGCGACCGCCCGAGCTCCGTCCACGAGTCCTGGTGTTCGGGGAGAGCCTGGGAGCCTGGACGGCCTCCGACGTGGTCATGCACCACGGCATCGCGGGCTTCGACCACTACCGGATCGATCGGGCGCTGTGGGTGGGGCTCCCGTGGATGGCGAAGTGGTCCAAGAGCGGGATGAGCCGGGGAGCCAACGCCCTGGTTCCCCCTGGAACCGTCGGGGTCTTCGACCGTCCCGAGCAGCTGGCGGCGCTGGACGAGGAAGAGCGGAAACGGCTCCGTGCGGTGATCCTCAGCCACGACAACGACCCCATCGCACTGTTCGGTCCGGACCTGATCGTTCGACGCCCCGAGTGGCTGGGACCGGAGCGAGGCCGGGGGGTCCCCCGCGGCGCGAGATGGACCCCGATCACCACGTTCCTGCAGACGGCGATCGATGCGGGCAACGCCATGACGGTGGTTCCCGGCGATTTCCGGGCCACCGGACACGACTATCGAGCCGATATGGCCCAGTTCGTGCGTGGTGGCTACGACTTCGAGGCGACCGAGGAGCAGATGGCCGCCATCGAGGACACCCTCCGGAGGCTCGAGCGAGAGCGGGCGGAACGGATCGAGGCCGACAGCCACACCACCGCGCCCCCTCCTCCCTCCCGCCAGCAGGGGAGCGAGCCGGCCCGAGGCGGCGTTCCCCTTCGCCAGGCCAGGACCCCGGGGGCCAGATGGCTGACCGGCAGGCTGAGGGCATCCGCACGGAGGTTGCGATCGTCCCGGGACGACGTGGTACGGCCGGAGGTTCGGAAGGAGGTGACACCATGATCCTGATCTTCATCTTGATCATGTCGGGCATCGCCATCGGGTGGGCGGCTCAGATGATCTTGGGCCGCAAGGAGAACCTCCTCGAGGCACTCATCGCGGCAACGATCGGATCTCTCGTGGGCGGGCTCCTGGCGAGCCTGCTCCTGGGTGATGGGCTGGAGCTCCGACTGTCCGGACCGATCGGCGCGTTCATCGGGGCCCTGCTCGTGCTGTGGATCTGGGGAGCGATCCGGGGCCAGAAGCGCGAAGCCTGAGGAAGCGCGCGGAGGACCGGCAGCCCGGACCTCTTCGGTTCGTGGCACTCAGGCTCGCTGGCCGGCCGAGACGGCCAGGGGTTCGGTGGTGGACGTGAGCTCGTTCCTGGCGGCGACGAACGCTCCCGCCACCGGGACGATCAGGAACATGCCAACTATTCCGAACGCGGCAGCGGCGAGGGCCGTCAGGACCATGGTGGCCAGCGGGTGGAACCGCACGGCCGCGGAGACGACGAACGGAGAGATGAGGTTCGCCTCGACCTGCTGGACGACCAGCACCACGAGGAGGGCGAGCACGGCGGTCTCCACGCCCTGTGTGGCCAGAGCCACCAGGACCACGACCGCTCCCGAGATGATGGCTCCGAAGATGGGGATGTAGGCGAACAGGACGGTCAGAAGGATGAGCGGAACGGCGAACGGGATGTCCAGGATGATGATCCCTATCCCGATCCCGATCCCATCGACCACCGCGGAGATCGTCTGAGCTCCGAACCAGGCGCTGATCGTCTTGATGACCCGCCGGCCGGCGCGATCGACCCTGTCCCGATCCTCCTCTGAAGCCTTCGACAGGAGCCATCCCCACACCCGCCGCCAGTCCGCCAGCGAGAAGAGGGTGAGGAACAGGGCCAGGACCATCGTGGAGATCAGGCTGGCGATGAACGAGATCCCTCCGATGAGGGACTCACCGATGAACTGAGCCACACCGGTGATCACCGACTTGAGTCCGTCGATCAGGCCGGCGGCCACGTCCTGCCCGAGGCCGACCGACTCACTGGCCAACCATCCCTCGATGTCCCGGGCTGCATCATCGAGAGCCAGGCCGATGTCCGGAAGGTCGTCGACCAACCCTCCCACCACCGCCAGGAAGAGGGCGACGATCAGGGCGGCGAAGCCCAGCACGGTGATCACCGCGCCCACCCCGTTGGGGATCCGGTGCCGTCTGAGCCATTCCACGATGGGGCCCAGGATCGATCCCATGACCAGGGCCAGGAATGCCGCCAGGAACAGGCTTCGGAGCAGGTTGAGGACGAAGAACACCACGACCAGGGCGGCCACGACGGCCAGGAACCGCCAGCTCCAAGCCGCGGAGTGGTCCAGCACGCTCCGGACGCGAAACAGTCCTTCGCTTTCCGGAGGCCCCTCGTCCACGTTTTGGCTTTCGTCCAATCAGTCGCCGGGCCGTCCGACTCCGATGGATCGTGTGTCCGGATCCCTCTCCCGCTCGGGCGGGGACGTGCCCTGGGTCCGGACAACGAAATGGAGCTCGCGGCTGTTGGCCAGCCTGGTCAGGACGGCGTCCAAGCCCTCGTTCAGCGCGTTCCGGGCCACCGTCCGGGACCGATCCATCTCTTCGCGGCCGTCCGCTTCGAGCCGCTCGAGGCGCCGCCGGGCTCGATCCCGGGCCCGGTCGATCGGCTCATCGAGGAAGGTTGGGACGAGCCTGCCGAGGACCCCGGTGGCACCCTCTGCTCTGCGCAGCCCGGTCCTGACCGCCCCCGCCCCGCGAACTCCCAGCGATGCGGCTCTTCGGGCTCCGCGTGCCGCCATCCCGATCACGGCATCGGCGACCGAACCGTCCCCTCCGGCAGGGAACCTGACCGTGGGGGAAGCTTCCCGGCCCCAGGCCCGGAGCCTGGTCGCCAGGGCTTCCACGCTCAGCGAGGCCGTCCCCAGGGCCAGGCGAACGGCGGTGGTTACCGGATCCGCCTCAGCAGCTCCATCCCGGTCTTCGGTCCTTCCGTTCGTTGTCACCCGGCCTCCTCGGTTCCGTCGCTGCCGGGAGGGTATCGCAGCCTGGGCATCGGTTCCTCACTCCCTCCCCTGCCGCTCCACCATCTCGCGAAGGCCCGCCCGGGGAGGGGAGAACACGTCGATCACGACGCACGTCTCCTCGCTCGTGGAGGCTCCGTGGGGGACGTTGGGAGGAACGACGTAGGCATCTCCTTTCTGGAGGATCCGCTTCTCGCCGGCCAGGTCGAACTCCAGGGAGCCGTCGATTACCGTCCCCAGCTGTTCCTCGGCATGCTGATGAACGGGCGCGACACTGTTGGGCGCGAAGTGGACGAAGTTCATGTTCAGGCGCTTCCCGAGGATGGGACGGATCACCACTCCTGGCTCCACCAACAGAGATGGAGGGTCCCGGTCGACGTTGAGGTAGGCGGCCTCGAAGTCCGGATCGACCTCGTATTCATAGGCCTCGCCGAAGTACGGCTTTTCCTCCGTCATCTCTTCCTCCTTTGCGCCAGGCCCGTCGGCGACCCCTTTGAGCGAGTGACCGAGCGGGCCGTCTTATGCGATGTTTGCACAACCGATGTCTCATCCACCCGTCTCGGTCAGACCAGCCTCTCCCTCGGACTGGCCGGCGATCTGGCCGTTCGTCCACCACATCGTGGCTGCCGGCGAGACCTTCTGCTGGGACCGCGACCTGGACGAGGAAGAGGCCCGCTCGAACGTGCTTCGCGAACCGCCGGGGAAGACCGTCGTGGCGGTCGACGGCGACGGCGTGGTCGTGGGATTCGCCTCCGTCTACCCGAACCAGGGTGGCCCGGGAGCCCACGTGGCCAATGCCAACTTCATGGTGGATCCCGATCACGCCGGTCAGGGTGTCGGGCGGGCGTTGGGCGAGCACGTCCTGGAGCTGGCTCGGACCGATGGCTACGCGGCGATGCAGTTCAACGCCGTCGTGGAGACGAACACAGCCGCGGTCAATCTCTGGAGGTCCCTGGGCTTCGAGGTCGTGGGCACGGTTCCCGAGGCCTTCGATCACCCGGACCACGGACGCGTGGGCTTGCACATCATGCATCGGTACCTCCAACCGTATCCCTCCGGAACGTAAGGAAGGCCCATGGCCCCGGAGGTGCCGCGGAGCGAGCGGGTCAGCTACTGGCTCCGAGAGGCGCTGACTCATCAGCCCGACGAGCCGTGTCCGCCCCTCCGCGGCGAGGCGACCGCCGATGTCGTGATCCTCGGGGGCGGCTACACGGGAATGTGGACCGCCTTCCATCTCACCGAACGGGAACCCGGGATCGACGTGGTTCTTCTGGAGCGGGAGGTGTGCGGGTCCGGCGCCAGCGGGCGCAACGGCGGCCTGGCGAGCGGGTGGTGGGACGAGGC
>DAITPV010000018.1:0-15337 GCA_036833435.1 Actinomycetota bacterium
CCTCCTGGGGATCAACACCAACCGGATCGGCGACGGCTTCTACCTGGCCATCCCGGCCGACGAGGCGCTCCGGGGCCGGGTCGACGCGCTCAGCCGAGGCGAGTCGGCAACCAGGCCGCGGCTGGGCGTGGCCATCGCTCCTCCGTGGGTGGCTCGTCGCATGCGCCGAGCAGTAGGGCTCCCCGAGCGGGACGGCCTGCTGGTCCGGGCCGTCGAGGACGGAACCCCTGCCTCCGAGGCGGGCATCGCCAAGGGGGACCTGATCGTCGAGGCCGCCGGTAAGGAGGTTGCCAGCGCCGACGACCTGTTCGAGGCCATGGACGCGGCCGGGGCCGAGGGCTCCGTCACGCTCAAGGTGGTCCGGGGAGCTGAGGAGCGATCGATCTCCGTCTCCCTGGGGTCGGCTCGTCCAGCGGGAGAGCGGGCCGAAGCCTAGCCCTTGTGACGGGCGTCACACGATCCGGTGTGACCGCCGTCACCGGGACCCCGGTGACCAACGACACGCGAGATCCGGTGATTGGTGTCACAGACGTGACTCCCCTCGAGGGCCACACTCAATCCAACGAACCGGACACTCGAAGGGGGGTGACCAGGGATGGCGGAGAAGAAGATCTCCCCGAAGAAGCCGAGCACGAAGGGCTCCTCGAGCCCCACGGCAGCGACGCGTGTGACCAAGCGGCGCGGGAAGAGACGCGGAAAGAGGCGCGGCAAGTAGCCCCTCGAACAAGCCAGGCAAGTTTGCGAACGGGCCCGGAAACCGGGCCCGTTCTGCTTCTCAGGGACGATTCCGTTCGCTAGGCTTCCGCCATGGCCACCCAGGTCGCAGCCGGCGCTCGGGCCGCACTCGAGCAAGCATTGCGGACCACTCCCCTGCTCCAGGAGACGCCCGCTCGGGCCATCCGGGAGCTGATCGATCAAGGGATCCTTCACGACTATCAGCGGGGGACCTACCTGTTCCATCAGAACGACGAGGCCCCGGACGTCCTGTTCCTGTGGAAGGGGCGGGTGGAGATCAGTTCCACGTCCATCACCGGGCACCGTCAGCTCCACACCACCCTGGAGCCTCCCCAATTCTTCGGTGAGCTGGGGATCCTCGGAGAGATGCGCCGGACGGCAACGGCCATGGCTCGGGAGGACACCACGGTCATGACCATCCCCGGCCCCGCCTGGGTCGACTTCCTCTCCGCTAACCCGGAGACCAGCCGAGCGCTGATGCGGGCCATGGCCCGGCAGATCGCCGCCCACGAGGCCCTGGTCGAGGACCTTCTGTTCCTCGGCCTGAAGGGCCGGGTGGCCAAGCGGCTCATCGGCCTGTGCACCCCGACCCTCGACGAGCTCCCGCCTGACGGAGCGACCCTGCCCTCCGTGGTCACGCACGCCGACCTGGCCAGCCTCTCCGGAGGGAGCCGCGAGAACGTCACCCGGATCCTGTCTGACTTCCAGCGCCGGGGGCTGGTCAAGAAGAACGGCCGCCGATACGTGCTGAAGAACGTCGACGGCCTCCGCCGGCTCGCCGGGCTCTAGGGCCGAGGTACGCTTTCGGTGCAGTGCGGATCGCACTCGGACAGCTGAACGTCACGGTCGGAGACCTCGACGGAAACGTCGAGGCCATGGTGTCCTGGGCCCGGGAGGCCACCGGCCAGGGCGCCGACCTGGTCTGCTTTCCCGAGCTGGCCATCACCGGATACCCACCCGAGGACCTGGTGCTGCGCCGCGGCTTCGTCGAGGACAACCTCGAGGCCCTGGACGATCTGGCTACCCGAACGGCCCAGGGATGCGCTGTGCTCGTGGGGTTCGTGGACCGCACGGAGCGCGGACTCCACAACGCCGCGGCGCTGCTGCGCGACGGACGGGTCGAGGCCCGGTACCACAAGCACAAGCTGCCGAACTACGGGGTGTTCGACGAGCAGCGCTACTTCGTCCCCGGCGACCGCGGGTGCGCCATTCGCCTAGCCGGCTCCGAGCTGGGCCTGACCATCTGTGAGGACGCCTGGCGACCGGGCCCCCCGTTCGACGAGTACGCCAACCGGGTGAACGTCATCCCCAACATCAACGCATCCCCCTACCACCGCCGGAAGACCCGGGATCGCATCCGCATCAGCGCGGCCCGGGCCCGGGAGACCGGTGCGTGGATGGTGTACGTCAACCTGGTCGGCGGACAGGATGAGCTGGTGTTCGACGGCGGTTCGATCGTGGTGTCACCCGACGGTGAGCCGGTGTGGCATGCCGCCACGTTCGAGGAAGACCTCCTGGTGGTGGACATCCCCGACACCGGAGAACCAGAAGGAAAGCCGCTTCTGCCCGATCCGACCCGTGAACCGTGGCCCGAGGGACCCGAAGAGGTGTACCGGGCGGTGACGCTGGGGCTCGGGGACTACGTCCGGAAGAACGGGTTCCGGGAGGTGGTCCTGGGGCTGTCGGGAGGGATCGACTCGTCGCTCACCGCCACCGTGGCGGCCGATGCCCTCGGCCCCGAGGCCGTGCGAGCGCTGGCCATGCCCTCTCCGTACTCGTCGCGGGACAGCGTGGAAGACGCCGAGGACGTGTCCCGACGGCTGGGGATCCGGCTGGACCACATCCGGATCGACGAGATGTTCGAGGCGTACCGGAAGGCCCTGGCGGACGTGTTCGCCGGAACCGAGGAAGGGGTGGCGGAGGAGAACCTCCAGGCCCGGCTCAGGGGGAACCTGCTGATGGCCCTGTCGAACCGGTTCGGCTCGATCGTCCTGGCCACCGGGAACAAGAGCGAGCTGGCCGTGGGGTACTCCACGCTGTACGGCGACCTGGTCGGAGGGTACGCGCCGCTCAAGGACGTTCCCAAGACCCTGGTCTACGAGCTGGCCCGGTGGCGGAACAAGGAGACCGACCCGGCGCCCATCCCCGACCGGGTCATGGAGAAACCTCCTTCGGCGGAGCTGCGTCCCGGCCAGAAGGACACCGACTCGCTGCCGCCCTACGACCTCCTCGACCCGATCATCGAGGACTACGTGGAAGAGGATCGATCCGCGGATGAGCTCATCGAGGCCGGCGGAGACCCCGAGCTTGTGTGGCGGGTGATCCGGATGATCGATCGGGCTGAGTACAAGCGGCGGCAGGCCCCTCCGGGCGTGAAGATCACCCCCAAGGCGTTCGGGCGGGACCGCCGCATGCCCATCACGAACCGGTACCTGGGCCCCGGGCCGCAGAAACCCCGGGGGCCGGCGTCACCGCGCGAAGAGCGATCCTGACCGCCGGTACAATCTGGCGGGGGCGTTAGCTCAGTCTGGTCAGAGCAGTGGGCTTTTAACCCATGTGTCGCAGGTTCGAATCCTGCACGCCCCACCGGTTGCTGACCCGTGATAACCGCGACGTACCTACCCGATCCCCAGGACTAGTCACAAAGGGCTATGGAACTGGGGGGACACGGAGCGTAGCGTCGGTGGTTCAAGCGCCGGATCGGAAGGAGATGCAGACTGCCCGCTGGAAGGATCCAAGCCGCGGTCAGGATGCACTGGCGAGTGGGCGGCTGGCGTCGACTCCGGCGGGCTCTCCTCAGCGGGCTCCTGGTTGCCGGCAGCCTCGTTGGCAGTGCGAGCACTGCCGATGCGGCGACCGTCGTCTACTCGGAGGATTTCGATCTGTCCGAGTGGTCCCTTCCTCGACTCGACACGACCCCCGGTACCGCCACTCACGACGACGATGGGTTCCTGGGGCAGCTGGGGAACGAGACCGCCAGCCTCTCGCTCTCTGGCTTGCCCGCCCACACCGAGCTTGTCCTGAACCTCGACCTGTTCGTCATCCTGACCTGGGACGGCAACAACTCCTCATGCGGGGAAGGCCCTGACATCTTTGATCTCGACGTGAACGGTGGCGCCACGCTACTGCACACCACGTTCAACAACGGCGTCGCGAATCCCTGCGGAACGCAGGTGCAAGCGTACCCTGACGCCTATCCCGGCGGCGCCAATCCCACCCGCACCGGGGCTGACGAGAACGACACGCTGGGCTACGACTACAGCGGAACCCCGCAGGACAGCGTCTACAACCTCTCCTTCACTTTCGCGCACACCAGTTCCGAGGTGCAGCTCGACTTCTCCGCCGCCGGTCTGCAGTCGGTTTCAGACGAAAGCTGGGGGCTGGACGACATCGAGGTGAAGACCGGGAGTGGAGGCGTCGTCTACTCGGAGGACTTCGAATTCCAGATGTGGGATCCTCCCCGGCTGGACAACACGCCCGGAACGGTCGCTCACCCGGCCGACGGATTCCTCGGCCAGTTCGACGAGGAGACCGCGAGGCTTTCGATCGAGAGCCTCCCCGCTCACACGGAGCTGACGGTCAGCTTCGACCTCTACGTGATCGGGCCGTGGAGCGGGAACGACCAGGCGTGCGGCCCCGACATCTTCGATCTCACTCCGATCGGACTCTCGACGCTGCTCCACACCACGTTCCACAACGGCGACCCGTGTGAGGACCCCGTCGAACAGGCCTATCCGGACTCGCATCCGGATGGGGTGAATCCTGCCCGTACGGGGGCCGATGAGAACAACACGCTGGGTTACGACTTCGCCGGAGCCCCGCTGGACAGCGTGTATGACCTCTCATTCACATTCGCGCACACCGATCCGGAAGTCCGGCTCGAGTTCTCGGGGATCACCAACCTCTCTTGGGGGATCGACAATGTCGAGCTCATGGCCGACGAATCGACCTCCGATGAGACCGACCCAACCGTGACGATCACGACACCACCAGATGGGGCCACGTATGCGCAGGGGGAGACGGTGCTCGCCGACTACGCCTGCACGGATGAGGGGGGTGGCTCGGGCCTGGCCTCCTGTATGGGGCCGGTCGCCAACGGAGAGGCGATCGATACCTCCACAGTGGGAGCGATGGAGTTCACCGTCGATGCCGCCGACGGCGCCGGGAACACCGCGTCACTCACGCACGACTACACCGTCGTAGACGAGACGGATCCCACCGTTACCATCACCGTGCCGTCAGACGGTGCCACCTACCCTCGGGGTCAAACCGTGCTGGCCGACTACGCCTGCTCAGATGAAATCGGAGGCTCGGGTCTGGCCTCGTGCATTGGGGCTGTCGCCGACGGGGCTCCCATCGACACGTCGGCGGTCGGCTCACACTCGTTCGCCGTTACCGCAACCGACAACGCAGGCAACACAGGCTCGTTCGTGCATGCGTACACCGTCGTGGCGGGCCACGTGGTGGATGTCTTGGATGTGCAGAGGATGGAAGGCTCTGGCGTGAACATCGGTGTCGGCGCCCCCAGACTCACGCCAGGGAGTGATCGAACGCTCACGATCACAGCCACCTGGGTTCTCCTCGACGGGACTGCCACCTCCGCAGACAACGACTACACGGGAACTGGCGGCACGATCACCTGGCAGCCGGGGCCCTCCGGTTACTCGGTCTTCGCAACAGGGGGTTCCTCCGTGATCGGCGACTCGAAAGCCGAGCCGGATGAAGCGTTCTCGATACAGATCACCAGCGTGACGAACGCCGTTCTTGGCGATGGAGAGGCCGTGATCACGCTGCTGAACGACGACGGAGTCGGCGGCGAGTGCCCCGGGTTCGGGGGAATACCCGGTAACCACATGGTGGGCACACCAGGCGACGACCTGTTGTTTGGCGGTCTGAGCACCGACATCGTTTGCGGGCTGGGAGGAGATGACCGGCTGTACGGTGGGAACGGCACCGGAAGCGACATCGTCGACGGCGGGGCGGGGAATGACTCGCTCAATGGCGGGGCGGGCAACGATGTCCTGGATGGAGGACCAGGCGACGACGCGATCGCTGGGAGCATCGACGACGACCGGTTGATCGGCGGGGTAGGGAACGACACGCTGAACGGAGACGGAGAGTCCGACTCGCTGATTGGCGGCGATGGGTCCGACACCCTGTTCGGTGGGCGGGGAGACAACGTCATGGACGGTGGCACCGGAAACGACCTTCTGGGCATGTCCGGCGTCAACTGCTCCTACATCCCGCCCCAAGGGACGCAAGACGGCACCAACACCATGAACGGTGGGGCGGGAAACGACATCCTCCGAGGAGGAGAAAGCGGCGACATCCTCCAGGGTGAGGCGGGGGATGACACTGTCGACGGCTGTTTCGGCAGCGACAACGTGTCGGGCGGTGATGGCAACGATCAGGTCTTGGGGTCGAGCTTGCCACCGCCCGAGCCCCAGTTTCTCAATCCGGGGAACCTGGGGGATCACGACACCTTGCTGGGAGGCGCGGGGGCCGATGTGCTGAAAGCCGCGAACCGGACCCCGGACCCGTTCTACACGGGTTCGGTTCCGGGCAGCTCGATGCAGGGCGGTGGAGGAGACGACAAACTGGTGGGCGACGACGCTGACGACGTCTTGAGCGGAGGCTTCGGGCAGGACGAGCTCCTGGGGAGCTGGCGGCGCGACTCGCTGGATGGTGGGCCGGGACCCGACCTTCTGGACCCGGGCACTGGGCAAAGGGACCAGGTCGCCGGGGGACCCGGGATCGACAGTGTGACGTATGCCGATAGGACGTCGGGTGTCCGTCTGAGCCCGGGCGGGGGGAACGACGATGGCAATACGGGCGAGAACGACAACATCGCCAACGACGTCGAGAACTTCACTGGCGGGACAGGAAACGACACCCTGACGGGGAACGGTGACGTCAATCGTCTGCAGGGCGGGCCGGGGAACGACACGCTTGGCGGCAACGGGGACGACGACACCCTGCTCGGTGGCCCCGGGATCGACGAGCTGGAGGGTGGGACTGGGGACGACGGGATGAACGGCAAGGAGGGAAGCGATTCCCTGGTCGGCGATGGCGGCGACGACATCCTTCTCGGGGAGTCGGGCGGGGACGTGCTGCTCGGGAAATCCGGCAGCGACTACCTGAACGGCGGCGCGAACGCCGACTTCTGCGCCGGCGGGACAGGATCTGATACGAAGGCGAACTGCGAGACCTAGTTGACGGACCCGCGGGATTGCCTTCAGCTCAGCGGTGCGCCGCCCTGTTGTACTCTCGCACCGACCATGGGATGAACACCGCCAGAATGATCACCACCCAGATCAGGCTGTAGATGATCGGATTGGCCAGCGGCCATACCGTCGGCTCCGGAAGGGTTCCCGTGTTCCCGAATGCCTCCCGGACGGCCTGGGCCACGCTCGACACCGGGTTCCACTCCGCGAACGTCTGCAACGGTCCGGGCAGGAAGTCCGACCGCACGAAGGCATTGGAGACGAATGTGATCGGGAAGATGAACATGAACGACATGTTCTGGACGACCTCCACGCTCTTGGCCTTCAGGCCGACCACGGCCATGATCCACGAGATCGCATAGGCGAACACCAGGAGGATCAGGAAACCGCCGGCCGCCTCGAGGGGGTTGGTCCTGATCCGCCAGCCGACGATCAGTCCCGCGATCACCATGACCAGGACCGACAACGCGTTGTAGACCAGGTCGCCGGCCGTGCGGCCGGTGAGCACCGCGGAACGAGCCATGGGCAGCGACCGAAACCGATCGATGATGCCCTTGGTCATGTCCTCGGCCAGGCCGGCTCCCGTGAAGGTCGAACCGAACACCACCGTCTGGACGAAGACCCCCGCGATGAGGTACTCGCGGTAGTCCACCCCCGGGATCTCGATCGAGCTGCCGAACACGTACGCGAACAGCAGCACGAACATGATCGGGGACATCGTGGTCCAGATCAGGATCTCCGGGACCCGCTTGATCTTGATCAGGTTGCGCTTGGTAACGACAGCGCCATCTGCCACCGTCATGGCCAGGCTGCTCATCGGACCGCCTCCTCACGAACCTCATCCCGGTCGGCTTTGCCCTTCTTCTCCTCGCCTTCGTCTTCCGAGATCTCCTCGGCGGCATGGCCTGTCAGCGACAGGAACACATCGTCGAGGGTGGGACGCCGGAGACCGATGTCCATCACGGAGATGTTCCGCTCTCGGAACGCCTGCAGCACCTGCCGGAGGGCGTCCACGCCGCCCTCCACGGCCGCCGTCAGCGTGCGGGTCTGCACGTCGATCTGGCAATCGCCGGTGCAGATCGGATCGATGATCGCCTTGGCGGCGGGGATGTCGGCGTCGTGCTCCACCACCACCTCCACCCGTTCTCCACCGGTCTGGTTCTTCAGCTGGTCGGCGGTCCCGTGGGCGATCTTCTTCCCCCGGTCGATGACCACGATGTCGTCGGCCAGCCGGTCGGCCTCCTCCATGTACTGGGTGGTCAGGAGGACGGTGGACCCTCCCCGGACCAGCTCCTGGATGGTCTCCCACATCTGGATCCGGCTCCGGGGATCGAGGCCGGACGTCGGCTCGTCCAGGAACAGGACCTCCGGCTCGGCCACCAGGGCCGCGGCCAGGTCGAGGCGGCGGCGCATCCCGCCCGAGTAGGTCTTCGCCGGCCGGTCGGCGGCCTCATCCAGGTCGAACCGGTCCAGGAGCTCGCGAGCACGGGCCCGAGACTTCTCCTTGCCCAGGTGGTACAGGCGGCCCACCATGTCCAGGTTCTCGAAGCCCGTCAGGTGCTCGTCCACCGCTGCGTTCTGGCCGGAGAGCCCGATGCGCTCCCGGACCTTGTCAGGGTCCGCCACCACGTCGAGCCCTGCCACCACGACCTCACCTTCGTCGGGCTGGAGCAGGGTGGACAGGATCCGGACCGCGGTGGTCTTTCCCGCCCCGTTGGGACCCAGGAGCCCGAGCACGGTCCCCTTGGCCACGGAGAGATCGAGACCATCGAGAGCCGTGACCTTGCCATAACGTTTGACCAGGCCGGACGTGCGGATCACGTCGGTCTGCAATGTGCTGACCGTGCCGCCGCTTTCAGGCTGCATCGCCGCTTCCCCTTCCTCTCGAGGCCCGAGGGTGGACCACACGCTTACTCGGTTCCAAACTCATCCGCTCCGCCATTTCTTCCTTCGGGGACGTCATTCTCCGGCGTGTGAGTGACATTCCGATTGGGCGCCTCCCGATCGTGCGGGCTCCTGGCCGATCCACCTGAGGATATCGCGCCGCGTCCAGCCCGGCAGAGCGGATCATCTCGCCTGGTTAGACGGCCCAGGGCACCGGAACTCATCGGGCCCTTGGAGGGCCGCAATCACGACGTGGTCATCGGGCCGGTGGCCCCCGAGACCCGCCACACCTCCCCCTGGAGCACGACCACCCACGTCTGAGAGGAGCCCGCCAGGTTGGCCAGGTAGCTGGACGCCGGCACCTCGACCCGTTCCCCCGCCCCGGTGATGGGGCCCAGGGTCAGGAGGATCCCCCCTCCCTCGACCCGGCTCCCCTCCTCCTCGGGTCCGATCACCGATCGGGGATCGGCCACGAACTCCACGCGACCGAGGCCCTCGAGCAGGCCGAGGATGTCCTCCTTGACGGACGGTGGGAACGGCGTTCCGGAGTCTCCCGCTCCCGGATCGGCCGCCCCGGGGTCGATGCGGTCGGCAACGTAGATCACCGGGAAGCCCGAGGGCTGGCCGGCCTCGGCGCTCATGTGGCGGATCACCGCCGCGTAGACGGCAGCCGTGCGCTCCGCTTCCGACCCACCGGACGAGCAGGCGGTGAGCAGAGCCAGGACCAGCGCGAGTGTTGCGAGCATGGGTCGATGCCTGGGGTCGAGTGCCGGATTCGGGACGCTATACTTGGCGGTGCTGTCCCCGGGCGAGCGAGCGGATCTCGCCCCCATCGTCTAGCGGCCTAGGATACCGCCCTTTCAAGGCGGCGGCACGGGTTCGAATCCCGTTGGGGGCACGGGGGCGGAACAGATGGGCCTGTGGAGCAGCCTGGAGTGCTCGCGACCCTGTCAAGGTCGAGGTCGGGGGTTCAAATCCCCTCAGGCCCGCAAGAAACGGAACGAGGCGAGGTAGCTCAGTTGGCAGAGCACGCGGCTGAAAACCGCGGTGTCGGCGGTTCGACTCCGTCCCTCGCCACCGCCCGCGACGGCTAGGCGCCGACCGCGGACTGCTGGAGCAGGCGCCGTACTTCGGACTCCCAGTACCGGCGGTGCCCGCCCAGGGTCCTGATGGATGACAGCTTCCCGGCCTTGGCCCACCGGGTGACGGTCTTGGGATCCACGCGGAACAGCGCGGCAACCTCGGCAGGCGTCAGCAGCCGTTCGCCGTTAGAGCTTCCATTGGGGTTTCCGCCATTAGTGGCCACGTTCGTCCACCTCCGTGTCAGTCGGTCACCCATTGTCCCGTTCTGTGGGGCAATTGCTCCATAGACAAAACGGGCCATATTGGTAGTGGGCAGAAAGGACTAGTCCCCGGTCAGTTGAGGGATTCTCGCTGTCGGGCGTCCGCCCAGCGGCCGGCGACCCCCTGATACAGCTCGCCGGCTCGATCGACGTCGCCGGCTTCCAAAGCGTCGATCGCCAACTGGATATCACGCACGGAGTGATCGTCGTCCAGGGCGTTCCAGTCGCGGGGATCGGTGACGTCCGCGTAGTCGAGCTCGACGGCCGAGCCCAGGGCGAAGCAGGACAGCCAGTCGTCGAGGTCACGGACGATGGCTCCCACGGGACCGAGGTCCTGTTGGTCGAGGATCCGGGCTGCCCGCTGCACCCGGGCCCGGGCGGACCGGGTGTCCGTCCAGTACGACAGCCGGTAGCCGCCGCTCGCTCGCTCTTCGAGGCGGCGCTCCCCGTCCTCGAACAGCACGAACCAGCGCACCGGGATGTGCCACGCGCTCTGCAGGATGGCGGGGGTCGCGCGAGGGTCGCGCTTCCGCATCCGGGCGATCTCCCGGGCCGCTCGTCTCGCGACCTCCTCCGGCACGATGACCTCGGCGACCTCGGCGGGGATGGTCTCTCGGAGCGACAGCAACCCGGCCAGGACCCGCAGCCGGGTCCGCCAGGGACACACGTACCACCGGCCGCCCGCCAGCCGGACGTCCGCGTCGTCACCTTCCACGGTGAGCAGGCCCAGCCCCCCGCCCGCCCCGGCGGACCGCTGATGGTAGACGGCGGGGGCCGCCGGGAGACTCGGGCCCCGAGCGACGTACGGCTCCCAGCGCTTCCGCTCACGGGCGGGAAGGGCCTCCAGCGGCTCGAACACCCGGAGGTAGGACATGCCGACCACGGAAGAATCCTATCGCCCGGTGCTGTCGAGGCTTGGGCTATATTCCGCTCGGTCCATGGGAGTCTTCTCATCGCTCGCCGACGAGTACGAGGAGGTCGTGTTCTTCCACGACCCTCCCTCCGGGCTCCGGGCCATCGTGGCCATCCACTCCACCGCGCTGGGCCCGGCCCTCGGTGGGACTCGGTACTACCCCTTCGAGTCCGAGGAGGCGGCGCTGCGCGACGTGCTCCGGCTGTCCCGGGGCATGACGTACAAGGCCGCGGCGGCGGGCCTGGACCTGGGCGGAGGCAAGGCTGTGATCGTCGGCGACCCGCAGCGCGACAAGTCCGAGGAGCTCCTGCGGACCTACGGCCGGTTCATCGAGTCCCTCGGCGGCCGGTACATCACCGCCGAGGACGTGGGGACGTCTCGTGACGACATGGACGTCATGCGCCGGGAGACCCGATGGGTCACCGGCGTCTCGGAGCGCATCGGTGGATCCGGCGATCCGTCTCCCGTCACCGCGTTCGGCGTCTACCAGGGCCTGCGGGCGTGCGCGGAGGACGCGCTGCGGACCTCCTCCCTCGAGGGAGCCCACGTCGTGGTCCAGGGCGTGGGGAAGGTCGGCTACCACGTGGTGAAGCATCTGATCGAAGGCGGAGCCCGAGTGACCGCGGCCGATGTGAACGTCGACGCGGTGGCTCGAGTGGTCAGGGAGTTCGGGGTGGACACCGTGGACACCGACAAGCCGCACGCGCTTCCGTGCGAGATCTTCTCCCCGTGCGCGCTCGGCGGAGTGATCCGCGACGACACCGTCCCCGAGCTGAAGTGCCGGGTGGTCGCGGGGGCTGCGAACAACCAGCTCGAGCGTCCCGAGCATGCCGACGCGCTGGCCAGCCTGGGGATCCTGTACGCGCCCGACTACGTCATCAACGCCGGCGGCCTGATCAACGTGGCCGACGAGCTGAACGGCTACGACCGCGAGCGGGCCATGCGGAAGGTCGAGGAGATCTACCGCACGTTGCGAGAGGTCTTCCGCCTGGCCAGGGTGGAGAGCATCACACCCGTGCGAGCCGCAGACCGGCTGGCCACTGACCGGATCAACAGGGTTAGCAGGGTGCGGCTGCTTTGGGTACCCGGCGGACCTTCCGTCACACAAACGTAATCGAATTCCCCTGCGTGCGGTGTTTGCATCGCGTTTTGGTGTTTGGTATCCATACCCAACTTGCCTGGCCGCCCCCCGAACGCCCAGGGGTGCGGGCCGGTCGCCCAGAAAACGCGAGCCCGCATCGGCCGGTCACACGCCCATGCGCCCTCCTCCAGGCTAAGGAGGGGGATCGGAGCGACCCTCCTCCTGACCTTCCTCCTGAGCCTCGGAGCACCGGCGAAAGCGGCCAGCCGCCCCATCGAGAACTCCCTCCACCAAATGGTCAATCAGGTCAGAACGTCCTCGGGCCTCGGAGAGCTCGGACTGGCCGGTCAGCCCACCCGCAAGGCCCGCAGGCACAGCCAGCAGATGGCCGCGCAGGGCCGGATCTTCCACACCAGCTGCCTGCAGTGCGACTTCGGGCGCACCCGGCGCATCGCCGAAAACGTCGGCATGGGCGGGTCGCTCAACCAGGTCCTCCGGGCCATGATGGGAAGCCCCGCCCATCAGCAGAACATCCTTGGCTCCTTCGACCAGGTCGGCCTCGGTGTGGTCCGCCGGCGCGGCACCGTGTGGGTGACCATGGTCTTCCTGCAGTAATCGACACGCTGCGAACCCGCGGACGGTGACGGATCCGTAGCCGCCGCGGCTATCGGTGCCATATCCTTGATGCCGCCCCGAGCCGGGGCCCGGGAGGTTCCACGCGTGACCGACGAAGCCGTTCGCATCCTCGATCCCGACGGGAGCGTCGCAGACCAGGATGCTCGCGAGGCACTCGATCTCAAGGAGGAAGACCTCCGGGCCCTGTACCGGTCCATGGCCCTGACCAGGCAGGTCGATCTGGAGTGCACGGCCCTGCAACGCCAGGGAGAGCTGGCCGTGTACCCGCCGCTCCTCGGTCAGGAAGCCGCCCAGGTGGGGAGCGCCTACGCGCTGGGCGAGGAGGACTTCGTGTTCCCCTCTTACCGCGAGGTCGGCGTGGCCGTGGTCCGGGGCATCGACCTGGTGGAGTACCTCCACTTCCACCGCGGGACCCGGCACGGCGGCATCGACGACCCCATCGGCCGGCGGTTCGCGGAGATCTCGGTTCCGGTCTCCAGTCAGATCCTCCACGCGGTGGGGTGGGCCATGGGCGCCCGGAAGGACGGCAGGAACGTGTGCGCCATCACGTACTTCGGCGATGGGGCCACGTCGCAGGGAGACTTCCACGAGGGATGCAACTTCGCCTCGGTGTTCCGCAGCCCGGTCATCTTCTTCTGCCAGAACAACGGCTGGGCGATCTCGGTGCCCATCCACAAGCAGACCGCGGCGCCGATCTGGCGCAAGGCCCAGGCGTACGGGTTCCCGGGCATCCAGGTTGACGGCAACGACGTCCTGGCCACCTACATGGTGACCAGGGAGGCCGCCGAGCGCGCGCGAGTCGACCACGTCCCAACGCTGATCGAGGCGGTCACCTACCGGATGGGCCCGCACTCAACCGCCGACGACCGCGACCGCTACCAGCCGTCGGAGGAGATCGACCGGTGGAAAGCCCTGGACCCCCTGGTCCGATACCGGCGATTCCTGGAGTCGGAACAGCTGGCCGACGATGGGTTCCTCGACCAGGTGGAGACGGAGGCCAAGGACCTCGCCGCCACCGTCCGCGCGGGGATCGCCGGCGCGCCGCCTCGTGACGTCCGCGAGATGTTCGGCTGGGTGTTCGCCGAGCTCCCTCCCCACCTGGCCCGGCAGCGCGACGAGGTCGCCGCATTCATGGAGCAGGACGAGGAGGACCCCGGTGCCTGAGATCACCATGGCCCAGGCCCTCAACGAGGGGCTTCGCCGCTCGCTCAAGGGAGACGACCGGGTCCTGGTGTTCGGGGAGGACATCGGGAAGCTCGGCGGAGTGTTCCGGATCACCGACCGGCTGCAAGAGGAGTTCGGCGACGAGCGAGTGTTCGACACTCCCCTGGCCGAGTCGGCCATCCTCGGCGTCTCGGTGGGACTGGCGCTGGCGGGATGGAAGCCGGTCACCGAGATGCAGTTCGACGCGTTCTCGTACCCCGCCCTCGACCAGGTGATCTCCCATGTGGCCAAGTACCGGTTCCGGACGGCGGGCACCGCGGGCATGCCGCTCGTGATGCGAATCCCGTACGGCGGCGGCATCGGCGCCGCGGAGCACCACTCCGAGAGCCCGGAGGCGTACTACGCGCACACCGCAGGACTGAAGGTGGTGATGCCATCGACCCCGATGGACGCGTTCAACCTCCTGGTGCGGTCGATCCAGGACCCCGACCCGGTGATCTTCTTCGAGCCCAAGAGCCGGTACTGGACCAAGGAGGAGGGCGACCTCGAGCCGAACGGGCTCCCCATCGGCCGGGCCCGGGTGGCTCGCGAGGGAACGCACGGCACCCTGGTGAGCTGGGGGGGAATGGTCCACCGCTGCCTGGCGGCCGCGGAGGCGGCCGCGGAAGACGGCGTGGAGCTCGAGGTTCTCGACCTGCGCAGCCTGGTGCCGCTGGACCTGGACGCCCTGTCGGCAACGGCTCGGAAGACCGGCCGGGTGGTGGTGGTGCACGAGGCTCCCCTGACCGCGGGTTTCGGAGCGGAGGTGGTGGCCCGGATCGTGGAGGACGCGTTCGAGTACCTCGAGGCTCCGGTCCTCCGGGTGGCCGGGTACGACATCCCGTACCCTCCGGCGACGGTCGAGGAGCACTACCTTCCGAACGTGGACCGTATCCTCGACGCCGTCGACCGGACCCTGGGGTACTGATCATGGCGGAACGGGTCTTCAACCTCCCGGATCTCGGCGAAGGACTGGAGGACGCCGAGATCGTGGAGTGGAAGGTCGCCGAAGGAGACACGGTGGAGCTCAACCAGCCTCTGGTCGAGGTCAACACGGCCAAGGCCCTGGTGGAGATCCCCTCCCCGCTCGCCGGGGTGGTCACCTCGCTCCATGGGGCGCCGGGTGACGAGGTGGCCGTTGGAGCTCCGCTGGTCACCTTCCGCGTCGAGGACGGCGCGGTGCAGGCCGCCCCCGCCCCGGAGGCGCAGACGGCCAAGCGCGAGGCCGTGCTGGTGGGCTACGGGGTCGACGCCGAGAGCGCTCGGCCGCGACGACGGCGACTCACGCCGCCGGGACCCCGACGTGCCGCGGCAGCAG
>DAITPV010000019.1:0-14611 GCA_036833435.1 Actinomycetota bacterium
CATCCGGTGGCCTCGCCGTCGCGGACCGTGAACCGGCCCCGGAGCATCGTGTGGACCACCCGGCCGCGGAGGGTCCGGCCCAGGAACGCCGAGTTCCGGCTTCGCGAGGCGAACGGTCGATCGCCGACCGTCCAGGTTGCATCGGGGTCGAACACCACCAGGTTCGCCGGGCGTTCCGGCGACACCGGGCCGCCATGGTCGTCGAGCCCCAGGATCCGCGCCGGTGCGGTGGACAGCCGCTCGACCACCACTCCGAGGTCCGCCCCTTGACCCAGGGCGGTGAGGGTCGCTCCGAGGGCGGTCTCCAGTCCGATGGTCCCGGGCCGGGCCTGGTCGAACTCCACCTCCTTGTCCTCCTCGGTGTGCGGCGCGTGGTCGGTGGCCACGGCGTCCACCGTGCCGTTGATGACCGCATTCCTGAGCGCCTCACGGTCCTCCGCGGTGCGGAGGGGCGGGTTGACCCGGAGGTTGGTGTCGTAGCCCTGGAGGTCCTCGTCGCAGAACGTGAGGTGGTGCGGCGTGACGTCGGCGGTGACCCGCACCTCACGGGCCCGAGCCTCGCCGATGAGGGCGGCCGAGATCGCCGCCGACAGGTGGGTCAGGTGAAGGCGACCTCCGGTGAGGCGGGTGAGCAGGATGTCCCGAGCCACGATGACCGCCTCCGCCTCCGCCGGAACTCCCCGAAGTCCCAGGAGGGCGGAGTGGTAGCCCTCGTGCATCTGCCATCCCTCCGACAGGGTGGCCTCCTGAGGATGCTGGCTGATCACCACGTCGAACGCCCTGGCGTACTCGAGCGCCGTGCGCATCACCTGCGCCGACTGGACGCACTCCCCGTCGTCGGTGAACAGGCGGACACCCAGCTCCGCCAGCTCGCCCATCTCCACCAGCTCCTCGCCTCCCAGACCTCGGGTGATGGCCGCGGCCGGGTGAACGTCGACCAAGCCGGCCTTCTCGCCCAGGCGCTGGACCTCGAGGACCACCGCGGCGGTGTCCGCCACCGGATCGGTGTTGGGCATGGGGCACATCGCCGTGTACCCGCCCAGCGCGGCAGCCTTGGCGCCCGACTCCACGGTCTCCGCTTCCTCGCGCCCGGGCTCCCGGAGGTGGGCGTGGAGGTCCACGAAGCCCGGGGCCACCACCAGTCCGTCGCAGTTCAGGACCTCGGCCCCCCGGGCGTCGGCATCGCCGACCGCTTCGATCTGTTCGTCGACGATGAGCACGTCGGTGGGAGCGTCGTGGCCCGATGCCGGGTCAACCAGCCGGGCTCCTCGAAGGATCACCCCGGCCATCAGCCCTCACCTCCTTTGCCTTGTTCTCCGGGGGGTCCGCTCGCCGGGTGATCTCCCGCCCCCTGCGAATCCTGGCGAGCTACCCCCCCGGAACCTCCCAGCATGAGATAGAGCAGGGCCATGCGGACCGCGATCCCGTTGGTCACCTGGTCGGTGATCAGCGACTGTGGGAGGTCGGCGACCTCCGAGGCGATCTCCACGCCCCGGTTCATGGGTCCCGGATGCATGATCAGCGCTCCCTCGGGGAGCGCGCCCACCCGGTCTCGAGTCAGGCCGAACAGCCTCGAGTACTCCCGAACGCTGGGAAAGTACTGGCGGCGCTGGCGCTCGCGCTGCACCCTGAGCATGTAGCAGACGTTGGTCTTGGGCAGCACCGCGTCGATGTCGTGGGATACCTGGGCCCCCCACGCGGGGGCGTCGGGGGGGATCAGCGTCGGCGGTCCCACCAGGGTCACCTCGGCGCCCATCCTGGCCAGGGCGTGGGTCCCCGACCGGGCCACCCGCGAGTGGAGGACGTCGCCGACGATGGCCACCCGGAGGCCGTCGAACGAGGGGAAGTGCTCCCGGATCGTGTAGAGGTCCAGGAGGGCCTGGGTGGGGTGCTCGTGGGTGCCGTCTCCGGCGTTGATCACGCTGGCCTCCACCCACCGGGACAGGGTGTACGGGGCTCCGCTCGATGAATGGCGGATCACGATGGCGTCGGCTCCCATGGCCTGGAGGGTCAGCGCGGTGTCCTTCAGGCTCTCCCCCTTGGCCACCGACGACCCCGACGTGGAGAAGTTGATGACGTCGGCAGACAGTCGCTTGGCGGCCAGCTCGAAGGAGATCCTGGTCCGGGTGGAATTCTCGTAGAACAGGTTGACCACGGTCCGGCCGCGAAGCGCAGGGACCTTCTTGATCACCCGGGTTCCCACCTCCCGGAAGGAGTCCGCGGTGTCGAGGATCCGGGTGATGTCCTCGGCGGACAGCTGGGTTACGGACAGCAGGTGCTCGTTCATCGATCCTCCCCCACCTCGACGGCGTCGGCGCCGTCGGTCTCGTTGGTCAGGACCCGGACGAGCTCGTCCTCGCGGGTCGGAACGTTCTTGCCGACGTAGTCGGCGCGGATCGGAAGCTCACGGTGGCCCCGGTCGACCAGCACCGCGAGCTGAACGGCTCGGGGACGGCCGAAGTCCACCAGCGCGTCCATCGCGGCCCGGATGGTTCGGCCGGTGAACAGGACGTCGTCGACGAGGATCACGGTCTTGCCGCTGACGTCGAACGGGATGCGGGTCTCGTGGATCTCGGGAGCCTCGGCCCGGAGCCCGATGTCGTCCCGATAGAAGGTGATGTCCAGGACCCCCACCGGAACGTCGGTCCCCTCGATCCGGCCGAGCTCCTCGGCCAGCCGGCGAGCCAGGTCATCGCCTCGGGCGGCGATCCCCACCAACACCAGGTCCCCGGCCCCCTTGTTCCGCTCGAGGACCTCGTGGGCGATCCGGGTGACGGCCCGCCTGACGTCGCCGGCCTCCAGGAGCCGGGACCGGGGCTCAAAGGCCACCTCGGCCCCCAAGGAAGCGGAGGTGGCGGCCCACACGAAGAAGCGCTCCACGAGGTCGTGGAGCGCCGGTCGAGTTCACGCCTTCTGTTCCTCCCTTCCCGGCCTCACGGGACCGGACTTAAAGGGGAAGCTCTCGCGCGAGGATACACCAGGAGGGCCCGCTCAGGCGTCCCCAATCCCGCACGGGTGTACCATTGAGGCGGAAAAGGAGTCCGTATGGTTGCGTTCCTTCAGAACATCGGGGCCCCCGAGCTGATCCTGATCCTGGCGGTTCTCCTGTTCCTGTTCGGTGCCCGCAAGCTTCCCGACATCGCCCGCTCCTTCGGCCGCTCCACCAACGAGTTCAAGAAGGGAC
This sequence comes from Actinomycetota bacterium, assembly GCA_036833435.1. GTDB lineage: Bacteria > Actinomycetota > UBA4738 > UBA4738 > CALAEC01 > DAITPV01. The sequence goes on from DAITPV010000019.1 coordinate 3,185, forward strand.
TCAAGGAGGGCAAGACTGAGGCGGACGAGGAGGAAGAAGAAGGCGGGACCGAGGCCGGGAGCACGGAGGCTCGCACGCCGGACCCCTCCTCGAACTAGCCCCTTCCAAAACCGGCGCGCCTGGGTAGGATGGTGCGCGGAGGACAATCCTGAAGATCCCGTCGGTACGACGCCGTACCGGCGGCGGCCGCCCGCAACGCCGCCGAGCCAGAGGATCCGCGGTGATGCGGATGCTCCTCCTCGGCGTCCTCACTCTGGCGGTCCTGGCCCTCGCCCAGGGCGTCGCCGGCGCCACGGAGTCCCCCTGGCCGGATGGCTCCGAAGCCGCGGTGGCCCAGGTGGCCGAAACCTCCACGGCGGCCAGCGAGCAGCGGTGCGACGAGTTCCGCCACGTGCAGACCTATCGGAGCTGGGGACCGGCTCGCCACTTCGATCGGATGGTCACGGTCGAGTATCAGGCCACCCGGTGCGCCGCCCCCGTTGAGACCGCGGTCGATCTGAACATGGAGGGGACCGCAACGATCCACGAGGGCGACTCGACATCCGGGCGAGTGCTCGGGACCCGGCCGTTCGTCGTCCTGGGGACCTCGGAGCACCCAGCCAACCCCATGGGATGGCCTCCCAACTGGTGGCAGTGTGGTGTCTCGTTCGCCCAGTACCGATGGGAGATCGGCGGCGTGTATTCGTTCGAGGTCTCCGCCACCGACGGGACCTGGACCCTTGTGGTCGACGTGGCCGATACGCCAGCGGGCGACGTCACCTGGACCTACGACGCCTGCAGCTAGCCCGCTTCGGCGTGCTGGCGGGCGATCCCGCCGAGGATCCCGTTGATGAACCGCCCGGAGTCCCCCGTGGACAGCACCTTGGCTGCCGCCACGGCCTCGTCGATGGCCACGGGTGCTGGGACGTCTTCCTGGTGCAGGAGTTCGAAGGTCGCCACCCGGAGGAGGGCCCGGTCCACCGCCGCCATTCGGGGAACCGTCCACCCTTCAGCGTGCTCCCCGATCAGCCGGTCCAGCTCTCCTCGGTGCTCCTCGACGCCCCGGACCAGCTCCTCGGCGTACCGGGGCACCCGGTCCCCCACGGACCGGCGCTCGGCCAGCACGTCGACCGGAGGCCGGCGGGACACGTCGGCCTGATACAGGATCCCCACCGCCAGGCGACGGGCCTCCCGCCGGCGGGCCACGCTACTTCTCCCGGGTCAGGTACTCGCCGGTGCGGGTGTCGACCTTGACGCCGTCCCCCTCCTCGACGAACAGGGGGACCTGGACGGTGATCCCCGTCTCCAGGGTGGCCGGCTTCATGGCCCCGCTGACCCGGTCGCCCTTCACCCCCGGGTCGGCCTTGGTCACCCGGAGCACCACCGCGGCGGTCAGCTCGACCCCGATCGCCGTCCCCTCGTACATGGGGACCGTGGCCGTGGCGCCCTCCACTAGATATCGGGTGGCGTCGCCGGCCACCTCCTGGGGCACGTAGACCTGCTCGTAGCTCTGGGAGTCCATCATCACCAGGGAGTCGCCTTCCCGGTACAGGTACTGCATGTCCTTCCGTTCCACGATCGCCAGGCCGACCTTCTCGTCGGCCTTGAAGGTGCGCTCCTGCACCGCCCCCGACTTCACGTTCCGGAGCTTGGTGCGGACGACGGCCTGCCCCTTTCCCGGTTTGTGATGCTGGAACCCCAGGACGGTCCACAGCTGCCCGTTCACGTTGAGGGTCATCCCGTTCTTGAGGTCGTTGGTGGAGACGCTCATCCGCCTACAGGACCTGGAGTTCCCTGGAGCTTCGAGGCAGGGCCCTGCACCCGTCCTCGGTGACCACCACCATGTCCTCGATGCGAACCCCGCCGAGGCCGGGGAGGTACACGCCGGGCTCCACGGTGACCACGGCGCCGGTGGGAAGGACGTCCTTCGATCCAGCGCGGAGACCCGGCCCTTCGTGGATCTCCAGCCCCACCCCGTGTCCCAGCGAGTGGCCGAACCGGTCGCCGTAGCCGGCCTGCTCGATGACCGCTCGAGCGGCCCGGTCCGCCGCGTCCCCCGTCACTCCCGGTCCCACCGCCTCGATGCCGGCCGCCTGTGCCGACCGGACCACCTCATGGATCTCTCGCACCCGAGGATCGGGTTCGCCGAACGCCACCGTCCTGGTCATATCGGAGTGATAGCCGTCCACCACACAGCCGAAGTCCAGCTTGACCATGTCTCCCCGGGCCAGGCGACGGTCGGTCGGTCGATGGTGGGGCTCGGCGGCGCTCTCGCCGAACGCCACGATCGAGTCGAAGGCGATCCGCTCCGCGCCGGCCTCACGCATGGCCACCTCGAGGTCCAGAGAGGCCTGCCGCTCCGTGACCCCCTCGGTCAGCTTCGTCAGCAGCCGGTCGAAAGCGTCGTCGGTGAGCTCCTGGGCCCGCTCGACCAGGGCAATCTCGTCCTCGTCTTTGGGCCATCGCAGGACCTCCACCACCTCCCCCATAGGGATCAGCTCGGGGCCCTGGAGGGCGGCCAGCTCCTCATGGGTCTTGAAGCTCACCCCGGCGGTCTCGAAGCCCAGGCGGCTCACCCCCTCCTGCCGGCAGGCCTCCATCAGGGCCGGAGGGAGCGTCCGGGTGATGACCCGCCGAAGGTCGGGGACCTCCCGGCGGGACTGCTCCTCGTACCGGGAGTCGGTGAAGAACGTCCCGCCCCCCGGGGTCACCAGGACCTGGCCGTTCGACCCGGTGAACCCGGTGAGGTAGCGCACGTTGACCAATCGGGTGACCAACAGGGCGTCGATGCCGGTGAACGAGAGGCGAGAACGTCTGGCGGCGTGATCCACGGTGCACCCATGATAGCCGTGGCCGTCCCTCCCAATAGCGGAAGGCGGCCCGTGAGGGCCGCCTTCCTGACACCAGCGGCCGCTCCCCCCGTTGCGACCGCTGGCGGCTCTTGGGCCGCGCGGGGTTATCTCAAGGCTACTCGCACAGAGTGAACGACCGGTTCCCCCACTGGAGCCGGGCGCAGTGGCTCCGGACCGACAGGACCTCGAACCGAGAGAACCTGTGGCCCTCGCGGACGGTGTACCGCTCGCCGCCCACCTTGACCCGGGCCACGTTCCCGCCTTCGCCAGAGGTGATGCTCACCAGGGTGACCGTCCGCCCGGTGAACGCCACGTCGGCCTCTTCCGCGGAGCCGCCTCCTCCGGATGAGGAACCGCCTGTCGCGGTCTCCCCGGGGGTGGTCTCCCCCGTCGTCGCATCGCCGGTGGCCGGAACTTCCTCCGTCGTGGTTCCCCCGGCGGTGGTGTCGTCGGTCGTGGTGGTCCCCCCTGTGGTCGTGTCCTCGGTGGTGATCTCACCGCCGCTCGAGGCCTCCTCCACCAGCGGGACGAAGGGGTCCCGTCCCCCCAGGGGATCGAGTGCCGCCGCCGGCTCCTCCTGCTCCTTCTCCTGCCCCTCTTCCTCGACGGGCAGCGGAACAGTCGCTGACCCGGGCGAAGAGGAGATCGACGTGGGGGCGGTTGCCTCTTGGGATTCCCCGTCGCCCGAGGTCAGCAGGAAGAACGCCAGGGCGGCTACAGCCACAACGCCGAGGCCGATCAGCATGTTTCTCTCGCGGGAACTCATCGCTTCATCACGCTCCTGGATCGGCCGGAAGGGCGGCCTCGGTGCCCGTCGAACCCGGGCTCGTTGCCGGGGCCGGGCTCGCTCCCGGGACCGGAGTGGTCGCCTCACCCGCAGGCGGAACTGCCTCGCCTTCGATCGCACCGGGGCCGGCGGTCAGGTCGGTCGTGTAGAACCGGGTGTCCAGATCCACGCTGATCTGAGGCAGACCGTTGGGGCCGGCGGCAACCACGATGCCCACGACCTTGGAAGCCCGCTGAAGGGTCTCCAGGCGGACCATGAACTCGTCCACGGAGAAGAAGTCACCGATGATCTGCATCTGGGCGGGGATCTCGGATGCCGTCCCGCCGGTGGCGGCCTCGGGGGCTCCCGGGGCGATGGCGAAGAAGTCCAGCTCGGCACTGTCGGCCGCGTCCTGCAAGATGTTGATCAGGCCCGGCATGTCGGCCACTTCCGGAACCTGGCGGCGGAACTCGGCCGCCTCGCGACGAAGGGCCGGCGCGTCTTCGGCCACGGCCTGCAGACGGGAGAGCTCCGTCGACAGAACGAGCTCCTGCTCCTCAGCTTCTTGGAGCTGCCCGTTGGCCGCCTCCACGTCGTTCATCTTCGGCAGGACCAGCAGGAACACCACGGCCAGCGCAAGCACCAGCGAGACGGCCGCGGCGATCAGGACGCCACGCTTCATGACTGGCTCTCCTCGGGCTCCAGGACGTCGTTGGTGAGGTCCACCGAGCTGGTGAACTGGACGACCCTCTGGTCTCCGACGTCGGTCTTCGTCGAGGAGTTCAGCCACGGGTTGAGGAATCCCCGAACGTCCTCGAGCCTGGTCAGCCACAGCGCCACGTCCCGATGCTCGAACGCGAACCCGTTGAACTGGATCTGCCCAACGAGCCCGGTGGTGGCGGGTGCCCCGGTCTCGGCCGTGGTTCCGGCCGGAGCGCCGGCGGTGCCGGTGAGCCCCTCGAGCCAGGCCTCACTGGGGATCACCAGCGAGACGTCCCGGAGGACGCCGGACCAGATCACCCGGTCGGCAAGAAGGCTCTCCAGGAGCCCCCGGGTGGTGGCGATGTCCGCCTCGAGCTGGGCGACGTCCTGGAGCCCGTCGAGCTGGACCTGGAGCTCCCCGTTCCGGGCCTCCTGGGTCTGGATGTCATCCTCGACCTCACCCAGCCGGAAGATCTGCAGCACGTAGAAGGCTCCCAGCGCCGCCAGCACGATGAACCCGATGGCGGAGACGGCCACGGTCCTGCGCCGGGCCCGCTGACGCTCGAAAACCTCTGGAGGTAGGAGATTGATCCTCATGCTCACCCCTGTGGCAACGCCAGTCCCAGGGACACGGCCAGCAAAGGCTCCGCGTCCGCCTGCGACTCCTCTTCCATGTTCAAACGAACGTTCACCTTGGAGAAGGGGTGGCCGGGGGCCACGTGGGCGTCGAATCGGTCCGACAGCATGTCCAGGAGCCCCGGGAGCTTCGAGCCGCCGCCGGTGACCAGTACCCGGGTCACCTCTGCTCCGGGCGTCTGAGCTCGGTAGAAGTCCAGGGACGACCGGATCTCATCGACCAGGTTCCCCACCCGGCTTCGCCTGATCGACTCCACGTTCTCCGTTGGCGGGGCTTCGTCCAGCTCCTGCCCGCGCTTCAGTGCCTCGGCGTCGTCCTCGGGCACGCCGAGCGCATCGGCCATCGCCGTGGTCACGTCTCGTCCCCCCGACGGCAGGATGCGAACGAACCGAGCCACGCCCCGTTCGTGGACGCAGATCGTGGTGATGTCGGAGCCGACGTCCACCACGGCTTCGCCGCCGCCGTCGGCCTCCTGCAGGCCGAGGCCGCCGTCCTGCCCCACCGCTCGAACCAGAGCAAAGGGGGTCAGGTCGATGGCCACCGGCTCGACCTTGCCGCGGTCGGCAGCCTCCATGAACTGGTTGAGCATGTCCCGATGGGCCGCCACCACGAGAAGACGGACCATCTTGGCCCCCTCCTGCTCGAACTCGTCCAGCACGTCGTAGTCGAGAACCGCATCCTCCACCGGGATGGGGATCTGCTCCTGGACCTGGAACGGGAGGCTCTGCTTCAGCTCCTTGGCGGGAAGAGCCGGCACGCTCACCTCACGGACCACCACGCGCTGGTTCCCGACACCGAGGGTGACCTCTTTCCCCTTGAACGACCCTCGCTGCCAGAGGTCGCGGATCGCATTCCCCACGGCCTCCACGTCCTTGATTTCCCCGCTCTCGATCGCCCCAGCGGGCAGGGGAACCTGGCCGGCCCGGATCAGGGAAGGGGGATCCCCTCCCACCGTGACCTCCGAGGCCCGCACCGCGGTGGAGCCCAGGTCCAACCCGATCCGTCCCTTGGCCATCTACTCCTGCCCCTCGATCCGCACCGACCGATCCGACAGATACCTGTTCACATCCGACTCCCGGATCCGATAGTTCTTCCCTACTCTTATCGCCGCTAGCTGGCCGGACTTGATAAGCCGGTACACGGTCATGTTCGAAACCCGCATGGTCGCGGCCACCTCGCCCACGGTCAGCAGGCGGTCTCCCACGAATGGACGCCTCTTCGGCATCCTCACATCCTCCACAGCTTTATCAGTGTCCACAACTGCCACATGATCCTCATCTGCACCAAGTGCCCCATGTTCCCCTCCCCACGTATTCTGCCCTCACCTACCACATCCATCACGAGGGGCGGCGAACCTAACAACTACATCGGTCGGGGTCAAGCACAACCTTTAGCAACTTTTCTTGACTCTGCTTGAACTACAGAACTGTAATTCACTCATGCCACTCAGGGTGGTGGGCGGGCGGAACCCGGAGGCCTATCCCAGGGCCGTAAGTAAGAGATACAGGTCCTTGATGGGACCCGTCGCCAGAGCCGCGACCACCGCTCCCCCGGCCATGAAGGGCCCAAAGGGGATCTGCTGCCGGCGCCCGTATCCGAGGACCAGGATGGCTGCCAGGGCCCCCAGTCCCCCCGCGATCACCCCCACGCCTGCAGCCACGGCGACGTGAGCCAGGCTCAGCGACCCCAGCACCAGGCCGATCACCGCCGCCAGCTTCACGTCGCCCATGCCCATCCCTCCCGGCACCAGGAGTGCGATGGCCAGGAGCGGAACCGAGTACGCCGCCATCCCGATCAGGGCTCTGAGGCTGTCGACGGGGGCTCCCGCCAGGTCCCCCACCACGATGGCCACACCGAACGATGCGATCGCCGGGTACACGAGGCGGTTGGGGATGATCCGCCACCGGGCGTCGATGAGCGCCACGGCCAGCATCAGGGCCATGAACAGGCCCATGAGGACAGCAACGAAGATGTGCTCGAACACCACGGTGGCAGCCACGAAGAGGCCGGCGGTGGCCATCTCCGTGAGGGGGTAGATGGGAGAGATCCGGGCCCCGCAGCTCCGGCACCGGCCCCGAAGGAGGAGCCAGGAGACGACCGGGATGTTGTCTCTGGGCCGAACCGGAGTCCCACACTGGGGACAGCGTGACCTGGGAGCCACCAGCGACTCCCGGCGCGGGAGCCGGTGGACCACCACGGTCAGAAAGCTCCCCACCGCCAGGCCCGCGAGGAGGGCGACGACGATCCGGGCGACCATCGCCGGGAGTGTACCGGGAGGGTTCGCCTACGCCTGGTAGGCGGGGATCCCTTCGGCCCAAGTCACGACCTGCCAGGCGGATGACACGGGGTCGAGGAAGTGAGGCGGTGACTGATAGCGGAGCCGGGGATCGTAGACATAGTCCTTCTCGTACCCGCTGTTTGGATTGGCCCCGTTGAAGGTCCCCACGATCCCCCGGTACCTCTGGGCGATGGCCCCCCGGACGCTCAGGAGCCCAAGCGGCGTCCCGTACCGGTAATTCTGCACCCGGATCGAATGGTTCACCGACAAGTTCGCCGCCTGGATCTGGACATCCTGGAAGAACTGACCTCCCTGCACCGGGAGGTTGTCCCCGTCCGTACACGCGCCAGACCCGTCCGTGTTGGTGCAAACCACGGGGTGGTAGACCTGCACGTAGTTGTTGGCCACCAAGCCGAGGATGTCGTCTCCCGCCAGACCACCTGCGTAAGTCACGTGCCACACGATGGTGATGTCATGCTCCGCCGCGATCGTCAGCCGGCCGTTCAGGGTGCCTTCCAGGAAGACGTCGCCGTCCCGGCAGCTGTAGGTGGTGAGATCGTTGGCGATGGGGTAACCGAGCGGATGTGTAGTACATCCGGCGTCAGGGTGACCCGACGGAACGTTCTGGACGTAGACAACGCCGTTCGGCGGGATGTTGATGTTGGGACCCGTATCACAGTTCCCCGAGCCGGGCAGCGTGAAGGGGCTGTCGACCATCATGTTCCCGCTCGGAAGGAGGCGGATGCTGGTCGGGCCGGTATACAAGCACCCGGTGCCCCCCAGGGCCGCGTCCGCCTCGGTACGGATCGCGGTGTTGCTTGGAGGAAGCGTCAACGCCGACACCAGGGCCGGGTCGCCGGCTCGAGCGAAGAACGGTGTCGCGCTCCCCAGCCACCGCTGTCCCGAGGGGTCGTCCCAGCTCGTGGTGGTCTCCCCCATGAAGCTGGGGGTCCCGGCCATGTGGATCGCGTCGTTCGAGTGCACCGGCCCGTTCAGCGTGTCTCGGCTGAAGAAGAAGATGTCCACACAGCTGGGATCACGGCCGTCGTAGTAGTGCATCGCGCAGGCGACCTGAGCCTCGGCGGAGGTGAAGGGGTCGCCCGGGCCGTAGGCTGCGGGGTCCTTGGTCTCGAAGTCCGTGAAGTACAGGTAATCGAGGAAGTTCCGCTTCCGGAGCGCGACCTCCACCGTCCTGGTGGTGTTCCGAACGCGGCCCGTCGACGTCAGACCCACGACGCCCTGGGTCGTTAGCTGAGAGATGTCCACGTCGTATCGGAACGAAGCCTCGTTGACGGGGCCGGCGATCGGTACCCAATCGGTCATGGCCACGTTGCCGTCGGGCGGCGGGTTCGCCGGCGAGTACAGCCAGTACGAGTCGTCTCGGTTGAGCCGGGCCAGGTAGTCGTCCACCCCCGCCTCCGCCGCTGCCAGCGCGGCGTTCCAGTCCTGGTCCCGGCGGGAGATGGTCCGCGAGCCAAGCGCCGAGCTGACCGCCACGGTCACCAGGCTGAGGGTCAGGAACGCGGCGATGGCCACGGTGATCATGGCGATCCCCGACTCGTCTCTCCTGATCCGGCTGAGCATCGTCATGATCCGTAGACCACGTTGGCCAGGCGAACCCGGTTCACCACGGTCGTCGCCTTGATGGCCGCGCTCTGGCTGGTCTTGATGGACAGCGTGATCCCCACGGCCTCCACCCTCAGGGTGTCCGCCGGGGACAACGGCGTGGGAAGGGTGGCGCCAAGCCCGTCGTAGTACGAGAACACCGGGGAAGTGGGTTGATTGGCCACCGCCTCACCCAGGATCCGGACCGACGGCGCTCCCGTGTACGTGTACAGGGGCGGGGTCGACGTGGCGTCCGGCTCGGTGATCTCCTGGATCATCCGGTTCGCACCGTCCACGTACAGCCGGATCCGCCGGGGGCCCATCGAGGGATTCAGGTTCGCGTAGAACTCGGTCACGAAGTCCTGGCCATCCGTGAACGGCGCCGTCCCGGACTGGAGCGGGATCGCCGTGCGGAGCTCCTTGGACATGTTGTTCACGATCTCCCGGGCCTCGGTGAGGTCCTGGAGCCGGCGCTCCACCCCGTTCGCGGAGGTCCAAGCCGAGGTGATGGCCGTCAGGGTGAACGCCATGATCGACGCGAAGATCCCGAGGGTCAGGGCCACCTCCACCACGGACATGCCACGCTCGTCTCGGAGGCGCCTCACAGGATCCTCACCAGAACGTTGTCGGCGCCAACTTGCCGGGGATCGTTCACATCGGAGGGCCAGGCCCCGAAAGGCAGGCGCCCGGTGACCTCATAGGTCCAGTTGCCGTGCGGGATGGCGCTGGTGAGCTGACCGAAGATGTTGGTGGTTCCCAGGGTCAGCAGGTTCCCGGCGGGGCAGCCCGCGTCGGGTGCGTGGCGAGCCACGACGGTAGCTCCGGACACCGTGAACAGTCCCCGCCGCACGGTGACTCGGGTGGTGCCCATGGTCACGGTCCCGACGGTGGTCTGCCCCGGGGTGACCGTCAGGGGCGCGCCGCGAGAAGCCCCCGGATAGAAGGCTCCCGCTCCCCCGGGTCGCTGGCCCTCGGGGTCCGAGTCGGCGCAGTCCCCCGCCCACGTCTGGTACCCGTCGGCGTAGGGGAACAGGCTCGAGATGGTTCGTGGGCTGCCGGTTCCCGGGAAGATCTTCGTGCCGGACGGAAGGAGCTTGGTATTCCCCAGGGCCACCGGGATGGCCCCCGGGATCGACCCGCCGAACCGGCCCGCCTGCGTCAGGGAAAGGGTGGAAGCCTGGTCGTAGTCGAACTGGATCGTGGTGGTGTTGCTCACGGTGACCGAGGCGGGCTGGCTGGGGGTGGGGTTCCCCTGGCCGTCCACGTACCCGAGCGTGTCCAGGGCGACCGTGTATGCACCGGGCGGGAGGTAGGCGAAGAACGCGCACCCGTCCGTCGTGGTGGTCTGGCTGGAGATCACCGGGCCACTGAGTCGCACCACGTGCCCCTGAGCCGGGCCTCCGTCGCGGTCAAACACGGTCACCCCGATGTGGCCGCTGGTCGGGCTGAAGCTCCCCACCGGCGGGGTGATCACGGTCTGCGTCTCCACCGGGCGCGTTCCCGACATGTCCGGCCAAGTCACCGACACCGAGACCCGCATGTAGGCGGGCACCGACCCGGCGGCACTGGTGCACGGGTCACTGGTGGCGCTGTGGGTCACCCACGCGCTCTCCCGTCGGACCGTGTAGTCGACCGCATCCACCTTGCTCGTGGACTGCACCAGGCCCAGCGGGAGCGTGGCGAAGTCCGAGCTCCGGACGACGTCCATCTCCTGGGCCGCCAGGTGCGCTGCGGTGCTCCGATGGCGGTTGTTCCGGGTGGTGTTCAGGGCCGAGCTGAGGCTGGTGCCCACGGCGGCGATCACGATGGCGAAGACGGCCAGGGAGATCATCAGCTCCACCACGGTGAAGCCCTCCTGGCCCCGTCTGCCGGGTACGCTCGTCGTGTCCATTTGGGTCGTGTTCTCTCCTGGTTCCTGTATCGGCCAGTCTCCCTACCGACCTGAGAAACAGAGGAGGCGGCCCACAACGGGCCGCCCCCCCTGGTGCTTCCGGCTTGGACTACCAGCCGTTGGTGCAGTTGTCGGGGTCGTTCCCGGCCACGACACGGCACCGGACGGTCACACCGGCGTTGTCCCCGAGATAGAACTCCTGTCCGGAGTCGCTCTCGGTGCCGACGAGTACCTCCTGGGTGTCTGCGGTCGTGTACACGTGAACTCCCGAGTTCAGACCAGGCACACCGCCGTTGACCCACAACAGGGACGGCTCACCAGCAAGGCCGGCAGCCGCGTTGAACGTGGTGGCCGGACCTGCGCCGTCGTTGTCGACGTAGGTCTCGTAGTCGGTGTAGAACGCCTTGGCCTGCGTCAGCGCATTCCTGATGTCGGACTGCGCGGACCGGTCCTGCGCTCGCCGGCGCAATCCCAGGAACGTGGGGATCGCGATGGCGATCAGGATGGCGATGATCAGAACGACGACCATGAGTTCGATAAGGGTGAATCCTCTGTCGTCCTGGGTCGCCTCTCGGATCTTCTTCAGCATTGCGTGATCACCTCCCTCCGAGGTCGCTGAAGCAGCTCATTGCTTCCTGTATCGGTCGCCCCCACACCCGAGTTGAGTGGCGATCCGCAAACTTTCACCCGCGGCGGCCGTCCCCCGAGTGGGGGACG
>DAITPV010000020.1:0-14379 GCA_036833435.1 Actinomycetota bacterium
GCTACCTCCGTGGCCGCCGACAGGTCGGCCGCGGGGCCGGTGCCCGTCTCGCCGAGGAACAGCTCCTCGGCCGCCATGCCGGCCATGGAGATCGCCAGCGCCGCCTCGAGCTCCGACCGGGACTTGGTGAACCGTTCCTCGAGCTCGGCGTGGGCCAACAGCCCCAGCGACTGGCGACGCTTGATGATCGACAGCACCTCCATCCGCCGGGTCTTCCCCAGGAAGTACGCGACAGCCGCGTGTCCGGCCTCGTGGGTGGCGATGGCCTGGCGCTCGTCCTCGGTGTACACCACCGGCTGGGCCAGCCCGATCTCTTCGGCCAGCTTGGCCTCGTAGACCTCTCCCACCCGCATGGCGTCGATCCCGTTCCGAAGCCCCACCAGCAGGGCCTCGTCGAAGAGGTGCTCGATCATCACCGGCGTGTAGCCCAGCGTGTCGTGGGCCAGGCGCTCTCGGGCGATGTCCTCGTCGAGGGTTGAGTCGTGGGACTTTCGGTCCAGGAAGTAGTCGATCAGGTCGCGGCGGCCCTTCTTGGTGGGGAGGTCGAAATACAGCCGCCGGTCGAACCGTCCGGGACGAAGCAGCGCCGGGTCCAGCGAGTCGGCCCGGTTGGTCGCCGCGATCAGCAGGATGTTGTGGTACTGCGGCCTCCGGGTCCGCAGTCGCCGCCCTGCCGGGAGATAGCCGTTGATCCACTCCGCCAGCCGGTCCCGGACTCGATGCGACCACCGAGGCTGGTCGAACGACTGCATCTGGATCAGCAGCTCGTTGACCATCCCTCCGGTCGACGGCGACATCATGTTGGAGATCGAGCGCCCGCCCGGAGGAGCCGGAGCGGCCGACGCGATCGATCCGCGATCACCGCCTATGGCGTCGATCTCCTCGATGAAACCGATGGCCCCGCCCTCGCGCCGAGCCTGCTTGCGCAGCTGGCGGAAGAACGACCGGATCTTCGCCCCGGTCATCCCGAACCACATGGACTGGAACGCCGGCGCGGAGACGAACAGGAACGGCACCCCGGCCTGCTTCGACATGGCCTTGGCCAGGTAGGTCTTCCCGGTCCCCGGAGGGCCTTCGAACAGGATCCCCCGGCGGGGGTTCCCGCCCAGTCGCTCACGGAACGTCGAGTAGCCCAGGAACACGTTGAGGGTGCGGACGATCTCGTCGACCTGCGGATCGAGGCCCTTGACGTCCTCCAGGCCGACCTCGATGTGCTCGGGCCGGATCAGAACGTGCGGTGAGCGGCCGCTGCCGAGGGGCAGGAGGATCAGCATGCCGAACACCAGCACCAGAAGGAGCGCCGGCATCCACATGATCCAGTCGTTCGGCAGGGACGGGAGTCCCACGGGGTTCCCGGTGGCCAGGCGGAACCACAGGTACGCGTCGATGATCCCCAGAACGATGGCCAGCCGGAGCAGTCGTCTGCGCCGGGCCCGTTCCCGGATCCGGGAGACGTCGGCCTTCCCCGCCCGGATCAGCTTGGATCGGCCCAGCTCGGCGGCGACGGGGCTGACTTGTGGGTCGGGCTGCTCGGAAACCGTCTCCTTGATCACGACCTCCAAAGCGAGAAACCCGACCACAGCAGCCGGGCCAGGCGAATTCTGGTCAATTCGACACCATCTCGCCCGAACCCGCCACCGTGCCCGACCGTAGTTCCGTCTACGGTAAAGTCCGTATCTTGCTCGAGGACATTGACCACGTGGGGATCGCCACCAGGGACCTGGAGGCGGCCGTGGAGCATTACCGGAACGCCTTCGGGATCGAGCCCTCCCACCGCGAGACCGTCCCCGACCAGGGCGTGGAGGAGGTCCTGTTCAAGGTGGGGACGTCGTACGTACAGCTCCTTCGGGCCCTGGGCCCGGACACCCCGGTCGGAAAGTTCCTAGACAAGCGGGGGGAGGGCGTCCACCACGTGGGGTACCGGGTCCCGGACTTGGCCGCCACGCTGGCCCGGCTGAAGGAACAGGGCGTGCCGCTGGTGGATGAAGAGCCTCGCCCTGGGTCACGAGGCACGACGGTGGCGTTCGTTCACCCCAAAGGGTTCGGCGGCGTGCTCGTCGAGCTGGTCCAGGAGCCCTCGTGATGCCGCTGTTCGAACGCTTCGCGCATCGTGCCGGCCTCGGCCACGACGCGGATCTTGTCGACGTGGTTGAGGCGATCCGAGCGATCCCCTATGGCCGTCACGACGATCGATCGCCCGAAGGGGTGGTGGACGCCTGGCGTGGCACATGCTCCACCAAGCACCTGCTCCTGGCCAGGCTGGTGTCCGAGCGGTGGCCCGAGGTCCGGGCCCGCCTCGTCCACCGCGTTTACCGGGTCACGGCCGCGTTCGCCGAAGGGTTCGGGCCGGGAGCGGCGGCGGCCGTGCCACCGGACGGACTCGTCGATGTCCACACGTACGTCACGGCGAGCCGTCAAGGACGACGGGTCCGCCTCGACGTCACGTTCCCCGGTGCGGCCTGGGACGGCCGCTCTGACATGCTTCTGGCGTGTGGTGACGGCACCGACTTCGAGGCTGGGGACAACCCGCTGGCCGCGAAGGAGGCTCTCGTCCTGGCCCATTGCAACCGGCGGGTTCGCGACGGATTCATCGCCGCTCTGGAAACGGCGACCGCTCGTTAGGCCGGCAGGTCGGTCAGACCTTCTCGAGGGGCGGAGACCAGAGCGGCCATGTTCCCTTCGGGATGCTTGTTCTCGTGCATCAGCTGGTGCGCCGTTCCGATGTCGTCGAACGAGAACGTGGTCGACAGGCACGGGTCGACCTTGCCGTCGATCACCAGCTGGTTGAACGCGGCCGACTGCTCGTCGTTGGCGAAATGCGAGCCCTGGAGCCGCTTCTGGCGCATCCACAAGTATCGAAGGTCCGAGACGGCGTTGTACCCGGTGGTACCGGCGCAGATGACCACCATCCCGCCGGTGTCGCACATGAAGATCGACGTGGGGACGGTGTCCTCTCCAGGATGCTCGAACACCAGCCGGGGTGAGCGCTTCTCACCAAGTGCGTCCCAGAACGCCTTCCCGAACGCCTTGGCCTGCTTCAGCCACTCGCCGTAGGCCTTCCCGTCCTTCCAGTGCGGGGGCATGCCCCAGTGGTCGAACTCCTTGCGGTTGACCACTCCTGCGGCTCCCAGCTTCTGGCAGAAGTCCGCCTTGTCGTCCGAGGACACCACGGCCACGGAGGCTCCCCCCATCTCCCGGACGATCTGGATGGCCATCGAGCCAAGCCCTCCGGCTCCGCCCCACACCAGGACGGCGTCGCCGTCGCGAACCGTGTGGGGAGGCCAACCCAGGAGCATGCGGTACGCGGTGGCTCCCACCAGGGTCGGTGCCGCCGCGGCCTCCCAGGTGAGCTGAGGCGCCTTGGGCAGGCACTGATGGGCCTGGACCTTGGTGAACTGGGCGAACGACCCCCAGTTCGACTCGTAGCCCCAGATCCGGAACGAGGGATGGAACATGGGGTCCTCGGCCGAGTCGGCCTCGGGGTCCCACTGCCCGCAGTGGATCACCACCTGGTCGCCGACCTTCACGTTGGTGACCTCGTCACCGACGGCGTACACGATCCCGGAGGCGTCCGACCCGCCGATGTGGAAGTCGGTGGGCTCCCCGAACTTCTCGTGGCCCGCGCACACATCCACGGGGACCCCCCGCGCGGCCCACACGTTGTTGTAGTTGATGCCCGCAGCCATGACCAGGACCAGGGCGTCACGGGACCCCACCTCGGGCACGTCGATCTCCTCGACCTGGAAGGCCTTCTCCGGGTCACCGAAGCGCTCGGGCCGGATGAGCTGGGCGAGCATCCGCTTGGGAACCTCGCCGAGCGGGGGGATCTCACCGATCTGGTACAGCTCCTTGGGCACGTCAGAACCTCCGGGATTGGTGGTTACTCAAGGGTAGGTTATTCGCCCGAGAACCGCCAACTCCTGCTTACGCCATTGAGACCGCGCGGACGCCCCACTCACTCCAGGAGGGGTGATCGCCCCGGGCCACGAACGAGATGAGGTTCGAGCCGCCGTCGTTCAGCACTTCATCGGGGACCGGCACTCCGATCGCACCACTCCATTTCCCCGAGGGGCCCTCCGGGAGCATCCCGACCGCCTCCCAGTTCACCAGGACCTGGACCTCCCCGGGCTGGATGTCGAACGCCTCGAGAAGGATGGTTCGCGGGCCCGGCAGCCCGCCGGCCCGGATGTGGACCTCCTTGGGATGTGTGACCTCGGTGCCCGGCACGTTGCCCAGGGGATCCGCAAAGCCAAGCGGTACCGGCAAAGCCGGATCCTGCGGCACATTCGGCTGGATCGACGTCAGCGGGCGCCAATGGCGTCCACGGCTGAGCGACCAGTTGTACATGCTTGCGCCGAGGAGGCCGTGCTCTCGCACCGCCCGAACGAACGCCGCCGCCTCCTCACCGCTGGCGTCGTCGGCCACCCCCCCGATCAGGTGGATGGGCACGGTGGGGTCCCCGACCTCTTCTCGGAGGATCTCGATGTTCTGCACGGTGTCGAGATGCGTTCGCTCCGCGCCACGGACGTGGTAGGTGAAGTAGCCCATCGGCACGAAGACGTCGTAGATCTCCGCGAGCGGGAGGTACGGGAAGCCCGGCCAGTGGTCCCCCGCCAGCTCGATCCCCCGAGGCGACGGGATGACTGCGCCCAGGGTGTAGCCCGCGCCCACCCGCGCCCGGATCCGTCGCGACAGCGCCACCAGGCGCCGGGTTCGCTTGGACGGCGGATCGACCACGCTGGCCTCGATGTCCAGGCCGAAGGAGTCGAACCGCTGACCTGACGAGGTCCGGAACCGGATCGCCGCCATCGACCGCCGGAAATCCCGGCTCACCTGCTTGAACCCCGGCAGATACCAGGCCACCACGTCCATATCTCGCGCGTGCGCGGCCTCGATGAACCTGGCCACGCCCTCCGGATAGGCGATGGCCCTTTCTTGCGTGTAGTTCGAGGTCTCCAGGAACAACGTCCGGACGCCGTGCGAAGCCATATCCGCCACCGCCCTGGCCGGCCGTCGCCAGGCCCGGTCCTCGAAGAGGTCCACCCACGCGGCCAGCCCTCGATACGCCTCCAGGCTGGGGCCCTGGCCGGCCGGGGCCGGCGCGGCCGGGGCCAGCGCACCGGTGACCAAGACCACGATGAGGAGAGCCCGTCTGATCATGCGGATCCAGTGTCGGTGGACGCCGCTACTTCTTCAAGCAACCGTGCCCAACCACGTCCCGCAGCCAGTGCAGAATGCGAACACGACGGCCCGGGTCCCCTCTCCCCGGTGCTCCTTCACGTCGAGGACGCGGTAGGAGGCCGTATCCTCGAGCTTCGACCGGCACTGAGGACAATATGGTCCTTCCTCGGGAGGCTCCTCCACCTTGGTTATCCGTGCTTCGGGTTCGGGGAACTGCAGCAGCTGGATGACCTGCTCGCGGACCCGGGACCTGTCCGCACCCAGCTTCACCAGGACCTGGGCCCCCACCCCCTCTCCCTCACGCATCACGCCCAGCAAGAGATGCTCGGTGCCGATGTAGTTGTGCCCTAGCTCCAAAGCCTCTCGAAGAGCCAGCTCCAGGACCTTCTTGGCCCGCGGGGTGAACGGGATGTGCCCCGTTGGGGCGGACGTGCTGCGGCCGATCATCTCCTCGACCTGCTCGCGGACCTCGTCCAGCGAGATGCCCACGGACTCGATGGCTTTTGCGGCAACGCCCTGGCCTTCGTGGATCAGGCCCAAGAGGATGTGCTCGGTTCCGATGTAGTTGTGATTGAGCATCCTCGCCTCTTCCTGGGCGAGGACCACCACCCGGCGGGCCCGGTCGGTGAACCGCTCGAACACCCGGCCAGACTACGCCTCGCCTTCCGGAGAGGTCCGAACCGAGGACACCGGACACGTCTCGCTCCGGGGGCACCACTCGCACCACTTCCCCGGCCGGAGGTCCGGCTCCTCGCCGGCCAGCAGCGCCACGGCGCGGGCCGCGCCGTCGGCGACCCGGCGAAGCGCGGAGCGAAGGAGGTCGACCGTGACGTCTTGAGGCCGGGTGGTTCCGCCCTGGAGGTTCACGGTGGCCACCCGGAACGGGGGGACGCCGTGGTGGAGGGCCATGACCAGCGCGTAGAACCTGGCGTCGTCGTCTTGCTCTGGCCGATCCTTCCCGCCCTTCAGCTCCAGAACCAGACGACGGGCTCGCATGGGCTCCTCCTGGTCCACCGAGCCCAGGACCAGGTCGGGGCGAGCCGACAGCACGATCCTCCCGCCGGCCAGCTCCGCCCGGACCGGCCATTCCACCACCGGGTTCCATGACCGCTCGAGCGGTGGGAAGGCCGAACGGAACCAGGAGACCTGGCGGACCGCCTCGCCGAGGAGCTCGGCGCGCTCGACCTCGTCGAGGAGCCCCACGTACTCCTCGAACTTCGGGTCGTTCTCGGTCAGCCGGTCGAGGGCTCGCTCGGCCAGATCCGCCTCCGCCAGCGACCGGGCGTACACCCCCACCTCCACGGCCTTGTGGACCACCTTCCCCACCGCCAGCTGAGGTCCGTAGGTGAACACCGCCTCATCGAGCTCGTCGGCCAGGTAGAACCCCTCGCACCGGCTGTGGAGGTTGACCAGCCGGCTCTTGGTCAGCCACAGCTGGCGTCCTTCCGGCAGCCGGGCGGCAACCGGCTCGAGCTGCCGCTCCAGCTCCGCGGTGAGGTCGTCGGCGATCGAGCGCGGGAAGACGGGCCGCTCCTCCCGGCTGCCCATCAGCTCCACCAGGGTCCGCTCCTGGACCGTGGTCAGTGACATGGTCGAAGCGTAGACCGGGGTGGTGACACGATCCCGGGTTTCGCTGCACTACACTCGCTCGAGATGGCTACCACGCGTGACGACCCTTCCCCCGCCTCTCAGCGCCAGGTCGACCGGAAGATCGACGAGCTCCGGAACCGCAAGGAGGAAGTCCTGGTGGCCGGCGGAGAGAAGGCCATCGAGCGCCAGCACGCCCGGGGCAAGCTCACCGCTCGAGAGCGGATCGACCTGCTCCTGGACCCGGGCTCGTTCGTGGAGACCGACGCCCTGGTGCGCCACCGGGTCCACGGGTTCGGGATGGAGGAGAACCGGCCCTACGGGGACGGCGTGGTCACCGGTTGGGGAACGATCGACGGGCGAAAGGTGTTCGTGTTCTCCCAGGACTTCACGGTGTTCGGGGGGTCGCTGGGTGAGACGTTCGCGGAGAAGGTCTGCAAGATCATGGACTTGGCCGTGGCCACCGGCGCGCCGGTGATCGGGCTCAACGACTCGGGGGGCGCCCGGATCCAGGAGGGAGCCGCATCCCTGGCGGGCTACGGGTACATCTTCGACCGCAACGTCCGAGCCTCCGGAGTCATCCCCCAGATCAGCGTGATCCTGGGCCCTTGCGCGGGCGGCGCCGTGTACTCACCGGCCATCACGGACTTCATCTTCATGGTCAAGGAGACCTCCCACATGTTCATCACCGGCCCGGAGGTCATCAAGACCGTCACCGGCGAGGACGTGACCTTCGAGGAGCTCGGCGGGGCCCAGACCCACGCCAGCCGGTCCGGCATCGCCTCGTTCATCTCCGAGGACGAGCAGGAGTGCCTGCAGAACGTCCGGTACCTGCTGTCGTTCCTCCCGTCCAACAACATGGAGGACCCGCCGGTGTTCGCCTCCGCCGACGATCCGGATCGCCGCGCCGAAGAGCTCAACGGCCTGGTGCCGGACTCGGCCCGGGAGCCGTACGACATGCACGAGGTCATCCGGGGGATCGTGGACAGCGGCGACTTCCTCGAGGTGTTCCCCCTGTGGGCCAGGAACATCCTCACGGGATTCGCCCGTCTCGACGGGCAGTCGGTGGGGATCGTGGCCAACCAGCCGAAGGTCCTGGCCGGGACCCTGGACATCGAGTCCAGCGAGAAGGCCGCGCGGTTCGTCAGGTTCTGCGACTCCTTCAACGTGCCGCTTCTGACCCTCGTCGACGTCCCGGGGTTCCTGCCGGGAACCGCACAGGAGTACGGAGGGATCATCCGGCGCGGTGCGAAGCTCCTCTACGCGTTCACGGAGGCCACCGTGCCTCGGATGACGGTGATTACCCGAAAGGCATACGGCGGGGCATACGTGGTCATGAACTCGAAGCACATCCGCTCGGACGTCTCCTTCGCCTGGCCCACCGCGGAGATCGCCGTGATGGGGGCCGAGGGCGCGGTGAACATCGTGCACGGCCGGGAGCTCAAGGACGCCGAAGACCCAGCCGCACGTCGCCAGGATCTGATCTCCCAGTATGAGGAGCGGTTCAACAATCCGTACCTGGCCGCGGAGCGGGGATACGTGGACGACGTCATCGAGCCGGCGGACACCCGGCCCCGGCTGATCAAGGCGCTCCACATGCTCACCTCGAAGCGCGAGGCCGTGCCTCCCCGCAAGCACGGGAACATCCCTCTGTAGCCATGCCCCGGTACGAGCTTCCCCAGGACCTCTCGCCGGAGGAGGAGCGCGCCGTCCTGGCCGCACTGGATCGGACCCTCGGCGTCCGCCGCCGGCAGCCATCAGCGTGGGCCCTGGCCGGGCGAGCCGAAGCGCTCCGGCTGGGCTCGCTTCAGGTTCGCCGGGACGGAGACCGGCCGTGGACCTTCCGCGGCGATGCGCCGTTCGCCCGCCGGGGAGCCCCCAAGCTCAGCGGCCGCGGCGACGCCAAGTGACCCGTCGGGCCGACCAGCCCGACTCGACCGGACCGTGGGTCCGCGTCGAGTTGTTCCTGCGGATCGAGGAAGCCCGGTTGCTGGCCGGACGGCTCAACGCCGAGGGAATCCCCGCCCGAACCGACCCCGAGGACGTGTTGAACGCTTACGGGACCATGACCGGCGCCCTCCTGGCCAACGGGATCGACGTCCTGGTTCCTGAGGACCGGGTCGCGGAGGCTCGGGAGCTGATCGGCCGGATCGCCGCGGATGGCTGAGGATCTCGAGAAGCTGCTGTCCTCCGAGGGGCTGTCGTCTCCGCGGTGGTGGTCGAACGGCCCCGGCGACACCTACGCGCGACACGAGCACCCGTACCACAAGGTCTTGTACTGCGCGGAGGGTTCGATCGTGTTCCACCTCGACGACCGCGATGAGGAGCTGCGCCCCGGCGACCGTCTGGACGTCCCCCCCGGCACCCCACATGCCGCCACCGTCGGAGCGCGAGGCGTTACCTGTGTGGAGGCCTCCCGCCCCGCGTGACCTCCGTCGCCTTCCACGTCGATCAGCTGTTCTTCCGCGTCCCGGGAGGAACCGGAACCTACATCCGGGAGCTCCTTCCCGCCCTCACCCGGGCCGACCCAGACCTCCAGGTCCGGGCGTTCCATGCCCGGTTCGACACCCCGGTCCCTCCAGCGCTGGCTCGATACGACCCGGTGCGGCTGCCGCAAGACATCCGCTCCCTGTACCCGCGCTGGAGCCTCTTCGGCCGGCCGGCTCTGCCTCCGCCGCTGGACGGTCTCGACGTCATCCACGCGCCGTCGCCGGCGGCCATCCCTCCCCCGGCGAAAGGACAGCGACTGGTAGTGACCGTGCACGACCTGGCGTTCCGGCTGTTCCCGCAGATGTACCCGCCCGCCTGGCGCACCACCTTCCGCATCGGTCTCCGGCGCGCAGCGGCCCGCGCCGATGCGATCATCGCGGTGTCCCGCCACACGGCCGCGGACCTGGCCCGGTTCACCCGAACCGATCCCGGACGCATCCATGTGGTCCCCCTGGCGGCATCCCTGCCCTGGGCGGCCGGCGCGACCGACGTGGAGGCAACGCTCGAGCGGCTCAAGGTCCCCCAGCCCTACATCCTGTTCGTGGGCACCTTGGAGCCGAGGAAGAACCTGGTCCGGCTGGTGAGGGCGTACCGGCGAGCCATGACCGCCGGACTGTCGCACGCGCTGGTGCTGGCGGGACCGCTCGGGTGGCGTTCCGAGCGACTCCAGCGAGAGCTGAAAGTCCCCGGTCCGGGTGAGATCTTCCTGACCGGCCGGCTGGGGGCCAAGGATCTGGACGCCCTGTTCCGGGGGGCCGACGCCTTCGTGTACCCGTCGGTGTACGAGGGGTTCGGGCTCCCGGTTCTGGAGGCCATGGCCAGAGGGGTCCCCACGATCGTGTCGACGTCGTCGGCGCTTCCCGAAGTGGCCGGGGAAGCGGCCATCGCCGTCGATCCACGATCCATACGCGGACTGTCCGAGGCGATCGGCACGGTGCTCGGCGACCAGAAAGCACGCGAGCGCCTGTCCGAGGCGGCGCTGGCGCGAGCCGAGGAGTTCTCCTGGGAGCGGACCGCCCGGGCGACCGTCGACATCTACAACAAGGTGGCGTCGTGAGACCCGAGGACCTGCGCGGCCTGTTCCCCGCGCTCGAGCGGGTGGTCTATCTGAACACCGCCACCGCGGCCCCGGGCTCCCGCCCCGTGCTCGAAGCCGTGCGTCGGGCCCAGGCCGAATGGGAGGCCGGGGAGTTCTCCTGGCAGGGCTGGGAAGGTGAGGGCGAAGCCACCCGCGAGCTGTTCGGGAAGATGGTCGGCGGGCGGGGGGAGGACGTCGCCTTGGTGTCCTCGGTGGCCGAAGCGGCCGCCACCGTGGCCGCCTCGCTCCCGGCCGGCAGGGTGGTGGTGGGCTCCAGGGAGTTCCGGAGCAACTCGTGGCCCTGGCTGGCGCTGCGCGATCGCGGCTTCGAGGTGGTCGAGGTCCCCGCCCGGGAGGAGGTGGTCACCAGCGAGGCGATCATCGACGCCATTGACGACCGCACCGTGCTCGTGGCGGCCACCGAGGTCCAGTCGTCGAACGGGTTCCGGGTGGATCTGCCGGCCATCGGGACCCGATGCCGGGAGACCGGCGCCAGGTTGTTCGTGGACCTGTGCCAGTCGCTGGGAGCGCTGGCCTTCGACGTGGATACCACCGGGACCGACTACGCGGCTGCACACGGGTACAAGTGGCTGCTGAGTCCCCGGGGAGCCGGGTGGCTGTGGGTCAGGCCCGAGCGTCTCGCCGAGCTAGCCCCGCTGGCGCCCAGCTGGAAGACCGCCGAGGACCCCTACGCCGACTACTTCGGCGGGCCGTACGCCCCAGCCGCCACGACCCGCCGGTTGGACGCCACCCTTGCCTGGTTCTCGTGGCCGGGCGCCCGCGCCGCGCTGGAGCTGCTTGGCTCCATGGACCCCGGAGCCGTCGAGGCCCGATGCCTGGGTCTGTCCCGCGCGTTCCGGGAGGAAGCCGCCGGCCGCGGCCTGGTCCTGGTCCCGGAGGAGGTCCCCACCCAGATCGTGAGCGTTCGGGTCGAGGACCCCGGAGCCCTTCGAGAGCGGCTCCTGGACCGGAGGATCATCGGCGCGGTGCGCGGTGGGTCGTTCCGGCTGGGGTTCCACGCGTACAACGACGAGTCCGACGTCGCGGCCGCCCTCGACGCGCTGGCGGACGGGTCCGGCGGCTAGACTCCGCGCCATGGACGACCCGCAGCCGGGCCCGGGGCTCGACGCGCGCCAGCTCGAGGAGCTGAAGGAGCGGCTTCGGGGGTCCTCGTTCCACAGCTGGGCGGGGATCGAGCTGGTCTCGGTGGGTGGCGGCCGCTCCGAGCTGTCGATGGAGCTCCAGGACCACCACCTCAATCCTCAGCGCATCGCCCACGGCGGGGTCATCTCCGCGCTGGCGGACTCATCGATCGGCCTGGCCCTCCGGTCGGTGCTGCCGGCGGGACAGACGCACCGCACCGCGCAGCTCAACGTCCACTTCCTGGCCAAGGGTGAAGGGAACCAGCTGATCGGCCGGGGCCGCGCGCTGCATATGGGCAAACGGATGGGCTACGGCGAGGCCGAGGTGCTCGACCCGAGCGGCAAGCTCCTGGCCCGGGCCACCGCGACGTTCATCATCCTCCCGGCTCCCGGCGCGTTCTAGAGACCGAGGAGGCGGGAGGCGTTCCGCCACAGGATCGCCTCACGGGCTTCGTCCGGATAGCCGAGGGCCTCGAACTCTTTGAACCACCGGTCCAGGGAGATGAAGGGGTAATCGCTGCCGAACAGCGTCCGCTCGTTGAGTCGCTTCCCCGCTTCGCGGACCACCTCCGGCGGGAGGTACTTGGGAGCCCAGCCGGACAGCTCGATCCACACGTTCGACTTGTGCAGCGCGATGGCCAGGCACTCCAGGAACCACGGCCATCCGAAGTGCGCCGCGATCCAGGTGACCCCGGGGAAGTCGGCGCCCACCGCGTCGAGGAACCCGGGGTGCGAATACCGGATCTTCGTTCCTCCGGCCCCCGGGGTCCCCGCGCCGATCCCGCACGTCCCGGTGTGGAACAGGAGGATCAGCCCGAGGTCCTCGGCCTTCTTCCACAACGGGTAGTACCGCTCCTCGCCGGGGTCGAACGCCTGCATGGTGGGATGGAACTTCAGGCCCTTGAGCCCCAGGTCGGCGGCGCGCTGCATCTCCTCCTGCGCATCGGAGGCATGGGGATCGACCGAGCCGAACCCCATCAGGACGCCGGGGTAGGTACCGGCCAGTCCGGCCAGGAACTCGTTGCCCAGCCACCCTCGGCCGGTGACCGACCGGTCGTCCCAGTCGAGCACCACACCGAGCACGTCCCGCTCCCGGTACTCCTCGGCCACCTGGTCGAGGGTCTTCCGCTCCGGCGCCTGCCGGAAGTAGCGCTCGGTGGCCTTCAGGTGGGGACCGATGGCGTTCTCCATCCACTCGTCCGTGGGGAGGTGGACGTGGAGATCGATCGCCTTCATGCGAATCTATTTGGAATAGTCGTAGAAGCCCTTGCCCGTCTTCCGTCCGAGGAACCCGGCCTGGACCATCCGGCGAGCCAGCGGCGGCGCGGAGAAGGCCGGGTCCTTGAACTCCTCGTACAGCACGTCGGCCACCGACAACATGGTGTCCAGCCCGATGAGGTCCAGTAGCTCGATGGGACCCAATGGGTGGCCCAGTCCCAGCTTCACCGCGGTGTCGATGTCCTCCTTCGAGGCGAAGCCCTCCTCGAGCATCCGGGTCGCGCCGTTCAGGTACATCGAAAGCAGCCAGTTCACGATGAACCCGGCCCGATCCTTGGCCACCACCGTGGTCTTCCCCAGCCGCTCACCCAGGCCCTTGGCGAAGTCCAGGGTCTCGTCGGAGGTGGTCAGGGCCCGGACCAGCTCGAGGAGCTTCATGACCGGCGGCGGGTTGAAGAAGTGGGTCCCCACCACCTTGTCGGGCCGCTTGGTGGCGGTGGCCATCTGGATCACCGGGAGCGAGGAGGTGTTGGTTGCCAGCACCACCTCGTCTCGGGTCAGGCGGTCGAGGTCCCGGAACACCCGGAGCTTGGCATCGAGGTTCTCAGTGATGGCCTCGATCACCAGGTCCGACTCGCCGAGCTCCTCGATCGCGGTGGTCCCGTGGACGGCGCCCATGAGGCCGGCCCGGTCCTCTTCGGAGAGCTTCCCTTTCTCCACAGCCTTGGAGACCGACTTCTCGATCCGGGCCTGACCCTGCTCGACGCGCTCGTCGTCGACCTCCACGAAGGTGACCTCGGTGCCGGCCTTCGCGCAGACCTCGACGATGCCGGAGCCCATGATCCCGCAGCCGATCACGCCGACCTTCTTGACGTCCTCGGGCTTCATCCCAACCTCCCGCTCGGGGAAGGGTTCAGCCTACGCGAGGACCGCGAGTGCCGCGAACTAGGCGGCTTGCAGGACGACCTGGAGGATCGGCTCCGCGGCCTCGGCCACAGTGGTGAGGACTTCCTGGCACAGCGACGTGAACCCTCGAGGCGCGGCCGCGAGGTGAGCCACCACCAGGAATCCCAGCCGTCCGTCGTCGCCGAGGGGAACCACCGCTCTGGCCACCAGACCTTCCTCGATGCTCAGCGGCGAGCGGGCGCACGTGCTGGAGCCCACGTCCTGCTCGACGAACAGCTCACCGCGAGCCGCCTCGCTCACGGGGGCAAGGGCTTCCAGGATGTCCTGGTCACCGGCCCCGGGCCGCCAGCCATCCCTGGCCAGGTACAGCTTCGGTGGCGTGCCGTTCAGAACGACCGCGCCGAACTCGCACGACAGGGCATGGGCGGCCTTGGTGGCGATCCCAACGCCCGCCTCCTCAACCGAGCTCGGACGGAGACTGGCGATGGCCAGGGCGGCCTGGGTGACCTCGAGCTGGTCGGCGAGCCGCTTGGCCACGGGGACTTCGGCGATCCGCTCCCCCACGGCCCGGGCCAGGGCGTGGAGGTCTGGGTCCCGGATCTCGGAGACCCCCTCGCCTCCCACCACCACGAGGTCCTCTCCGTGCACCGCCGCCGCGGCCTCCGCGGCCCAGTACGGGCCGAAGATCCGGGTGGCGAACCCGTACCGGGACCGGAACAGGCCGAGCTCCAGGGCCCGAGCCAGCCACGGCTCGCCGGTACGGTCGACGGAGATGTT
>DAITPV010000021.1:0-14269 GCA_036833435.1 Actinomycetota bacterium
TGTCCGAGGAGCGGGAGTGGGACGCGGAGCCGGCCGTGGTCACCACGCCGGAGGACGTCCTGGCCACCGCCGGCTCGCGGTACACGTATTCGGCGAACCCCCTGGCCCTGATGGAGGCCGCCCGGATGGGCCTGAAGAGGGTGGCCCTGGTGGGGATGTCCTGCCAGGCATCGGTCACCGGCGCGCTGGAGGTCAATCGAGTGAACAAGTGGCGCCGCAAGATCGCCTGGACCTTCGGGCTGCTGTGCTCCAAGACATTCACCTACGAGGGGCTGATGGAAGAGATCGCCCAGGAGGAGCTGGGGCTGTCCCTGGACGACATCGTGCGGGTCAACGTCAAGGGGAAGCTCCTCTTCTACACGCGAGACGGAGAGGAGCACACCTACTCGCTGAAGAAGTCCCACCGGTTCACCCGTCCGGGCTGCCTCAAGTGCCCCGACTTCGCCGCCGAGCACGCCGACATCTCCTTCGGCGGCCTCGGACAGAGCGACGGCTGGACCCTCACGGTGATCCGCTCCGAACTGGGCGAGGACATCTGGCGCCGGGCCCTTCAAGAGAAGATCGTGGAGGACCGCCCCGCCAGCGAGGACCCCGCAGCGGTGGCACTGATGGAGAAGCTGGCCGCCCGACAGCGAACCCGGTGGCCCGACGAGGAGATGCCGGAAGGGTGGAGCGCTCCCGGCGTGATCCCCGAAGGCATCCTCGGGAACGGCTCGGGCCACTAGCACCGGCGCGGCAGTGGGGGGCACACCCGCAAACGAGCCCTGGTGGCGCTCCGGAGTGCTGTACCAGATCTACCCGCGCTCGTTCGCCGACACCACCGGCGACGGGTCCGGAGACCTCAAGGGCGTAATCGACCACCTCGACCACCTGGCCTGGCTGGGGATCGACGGTTTCTGGCTGAACCCCATCACCACGTCACCCGACGCCGACTGGGGTTACGACGTCTCCGACTACACCTCGGTCGATCCCGAGTTCGGGAACCTCGACGTGCTCGATCGGCTGGTCGCCGAGGCGGGCGACCGGGGGATCCGGGTCCTCCTCGACCTGGTCCCCAACCACACCAGCGATCAACACCCGTGGTTCGTGGACTCCCGCTCCAGTCGAACGTCCGCTCATCGGGACTGGTACGTGTGGGCGGACGGGAAGGCAGACGGCTCGCCACCCAACAACTGGCCGTCGGTGTTCGGGGGGTCGGCGTGGACCCTGGACCAACAGACGGGCCAGTACTACCTGCACAACTTCCTCCCCGAGCAACCCGACTTGAACTGGTGGAACGAGGGTGTGCGAGACGCCTTCGAAGACATCCTCCGGTTCTGGTTCGACCGTGGGATCGCGGGGTTCCGGATCGACGTGGCCAACGGGATCGTCAAGGACCGGGAGCTCCGGGACAACCCGCCCCTCACCGACAAGGACCCACCGCAGCTTCGGTTCCTGGGCAAGCGACCCGTCTACAACATGAACCGGCCCGAGGTGCACAAGGTCCAGGCCCGGTGGCGGGGGGTGGCCGACTCCTACGAGCCTCAGCGAGTCCTTCTCGGTGAGACGTGGGTCCTCGACCTCGAGCAGCTGGTCCGGTTCTACGGAAGCGGGACCGACCAGCTCCATCTGGCCATGAACTTCCCGTTCCAGTTCGCCGAGCTGGGGCCGGGGATGCGGGAGATCGTGGAGGCCACCGAGTCCCTGGTGCCGGCCGACGCGTGGCCGGCCTGGCACGGCTCGAGTCACGACGCGGGACGGTTCCCCACCCGATGGTGCGGTGGTGACCAGCGGAAGATCCGCGCCGCCCTGCTGATGCTCTTGGCCCTCCGAGGCACCCCGCTCCTGTACTACGGCGACGAGATCGGGATGGAGGACGTCGAGGTCCCCCGCGAACGCCTCCTGGACCCGGTGGGGATCCGCGAAGGCTCGGAGGAGCAGGGGCGCGACCCGTCTCGGACCCCCATGCACTGGACCGCCGAGCCCGGCGGAGGATTCACCCGCCCGGAGGTGGAGCCGTGGCTCCCGCTTGGCGACGTGGCTTCGTGCAACGTGGCCGATCAGCGTGACGACCCGGGATCGGTCCTTCGCCTGTGCCGGGACCTGATCGCCCTCCGGCGGTCCCGGCCCGATCTGCAGAGCGGCGGCTACGCGCCCGTCGACCGGCGGGGCGACGTGTGGATGTGGAGGCGAGGTGCCCACACGGTGGTGGCCATGAACCTCTCGGATCGGAGGGTCAGCGCGGAGGTCGGCGAGTGCCGGGTGCTCCTGGGGACCCGGAGGGAGATGGACGGCGAGCGGGTGGAGCGTTCCGTGCGGCTCGATCCGTGGGAGGCGCTGATCCTGGCCACCCCGGAACCTTCGCGGTGACCCGCGGAGAACCCAGTGACATCCCGGCCGCGGTGATCACGGCACTTCGCCACCGCCACATCCTGGCGGTGAACCCGGCGGGGTCTCGGGCGACCGGATCACCGACCGCGCTCTCCGACTGGGATTTCCACGTCCGCGTCGACGACTTCCCCGCCGTGGCCACCGACCTTCCCGTTCTGGTCGCCCCCCTCGACCCCCTTGCCCAGCAATGGGACCGGCTCAGTCCCGAGTGGTGCTACATGCTCATGCTCCCCGGGCCGGCCAAGGTCGACCTGATCTTCGACCGGCCACACCGGGACGAGCTTCCCTGGACGGTCACCGCCGAGACCCTGCCCGGTATCGACGCGCACTTCTGGGACTGGATCCTGTGGATCGCCTCCAAGCAGATGGCGGGAAAGAGCGAGACGGTCGGCGTGGAGCTGGGCAAGATGAGCCACCACCTCCTCCGGCCCCTGGCCGTCGAGGATGTCCCCCGCTCGATCCGAGAGGCGGTCGAGTCCTACCGGGAGGCCCGAGGGCGCTGTGAATCGCGCTTCGGCGTGACCGTTGCTCGGCGGTTGGAAGAGGAGGTCCACCCCGTCCTCCCGGATCGGTGAAGGCCCCCGCCGACGAGTTGGCCCCCACCGGATTCCTGAGGTTGAATATCCGGGGATGGCCGAGATCGCGCTCGAGGAAGTCTCCAAGGTCTACCGAGACGGCACCACGGCCATCTCCGACCTGAACCTCAACATCGAAGACGGGGAGTTCGTCGTCTTGGTGGGGCCTTCAGGGTGCGGGAAGACCACCGCGCTCCGGATGGTCGCCGGCCTCGAGCACATCAGCGCGGGAAACATCAAGATCGGCGAGCGGGTCGTCAACGACGTCCCCCCGAAAGAGCGAGACATCGCCATGGTGTTCCAGGACTACGCCCTATACCCGCACATGACCGTGTACGACAACATGGCGTTCGGCCTCAAGCTCCGCAAGGTTCCCAAGGACGAGATCGACCGGCGGGTCCGAGAGGCGGCGGCCATCCTGGGGCTCGAGGAGTACCTGGCCCGAAAGCCCAAGGCCCTGTCCGGAGGCCAGCGCCAGCGGGTGGCCATGGGCCGGGCCATCGTCCGGGAGCCGAAAGCGTTCCTGATGGACGAGCCCCTGTCGAACCTCGATGCCAAGCTCCGCGTCCAGATGCGCGTGGAGATCGCCCGGATCCAGGACGAGCTTTCGGTCACCACCTTGTACGTGACCCATGACCAGATCGAGGCCATGACCATGGGCGACCGGGTTGCCGTCCTCAGGAAGGGCATCCTCCAGCAGTTCGACACCCCCCAGACCCTCTACGACCACCCGAACAACCTGTTCGTGGCCGGGTTCATCGGCTCGCCGTCGATGAACATGGTGGAAGCGAAGCTCTCCACCGCGAACGGCTCCGGGGCCGTGGAGTTCGGGGGACTCCGTCTCGAGGTACCCCCGGAGGTGATCGACGCTCGTCCGGGACTCAAGGGCTATGACGGCAAGACGGTGATCCTGGGCATCAGGCCCGAGGACATCGAGGACGCCTCTGCGGTCCAGGATGCCTCCGAGAACCGCCGGTTCCGGGCTCGGGTGGTCCTCCGGGAGGCCCTGGGCGCCGACGTCCTGGCCCACTTCGAGGTCCAGGCGCCGCCCGTCCTGTCCGATGACGCGCGGGAACTGGCCGATGACGTGGGACAGGAGGCCCTGCAAGAGCTGGAGGCAGAGGTGCGAGAGGGCCGAACCACGTTCACGGCCCGGCTGACCCCCCACACGTCCGCCCGAGAGGGAGAGCCCATCGAGCTGGTGGTGGACAACACCAGGCTCAATTTCTTCGATCCGCAGACTGGGCAAGGGGTCTACGGGTCCTGAACCCCGCTTGACAGCCGCTCGACCCTGAGCCTAGGCTCTCCGAAAGCGTTTTCGGAGACCAGGCGACGGCACCCAACCCGAACATCCGCGAGCTGGCAGACCGCCTCGGTGTCTCCGTGGCCACCGTCTCCCGGGTGCTGAACGACTATCCGGACGTTTCGGCCCAAACCAGAGAACGGGTTCTGGAGGGCATCCGAGAGGCCAACTTCCAGCCGGACCGCGCCGCGCGCAGCCTGGTCACTGGGCGGAGCCAGGTGATCGGGATCGTCCTGGAGACGGGGGCCGGGCACCCGGACCTCCAGCATCCGTTCTTCCAGGAAGTGCTGGTCGGCCTGAAGCACACCGTCGCGTCGGCGGCGTACGACCTCCTGCTCTTCGCCACCGAACCGCGCGAACCGGCGGTCGAGCCCGCCAGCTATCTCCGACGGATGCACCATCACCGCCTGGACGGCGTGATCCTGATGGGGACCGACCACCGGGACCCCCACATCCAGGAAGTGGTGCAGTCGGGTGTGCCCTGTATGGCCGTAGACCTCGGTGTGGAGGGAGGCCGAACCGGGTACGTCACCTCCGACAACGTCCAGGGAGCGACGCTGGCCGTACGGCATCTCCACGGGCTCGGGCACCGGCGGATCGCGTTCATCGGCGGGCCCGGCGACACGCTCCCGGGCGGCGACCGGCTGGTGGGCTATCGGCGGGAGATCGAAAAGCTCGGGCTTCCGTACCGCTCCGAATACGTTCGGGCCGGCGACTTCTATCCCGACTCCGGCTACGCGGCCATGGAGGGGTTCCTGACCCTGGCCGAGCCGCCCACCGCGGTCTTCGCAGCCTCCGACCTCATGGCGGCCGGGGTGATCCAGTGCCTTGCCGACCGTGGTCTGAAAGCCCCGGACGACGTTGCCATCGTCGGCTTCGACGACATCCCGCTCGCTGGACTCCTCCAACCCGCGCTCACGACGATCAGGCAGGACAAGGAAGGCCTGGGGGCGGCGGCGGGCCAGGCGGTGGTCCGGATGATCGCGGATCCGGACCTCGCCCCCCAGGTGATCAGGCTCCCGGTCGAGCTCGTTGCTCGGGAGTCGTCCGGCGTCCGCGAGGAAGGAGCGGTGCCTATGAGCTAGAAGGCCCGGTCCGGGAGGATCAGCCGATTCGGAGAGGACGGGATGATGGGGGCATCGCGGAAGTTGCCCCGCAAGGGGGCTCAGGGGGACACTACGGACAGAGGCGGACGCTCGAAAAGGAGGGGTCGGGGATGCGACGGGTGAGACTGATCGTCTTGGCTGCAGCCTTCGTGGTGCTCGCGGCAGCGTGCACGACGCAGGAGGGAGGCCAGGAAGGAGACGGGGACGACACCGGCACGGTGAACGTCCTGAACGCGTTGTCCGCCGAAGAGGGGGAGGCGCTCCAAGCGCTGATCGACGCAGAAGTGGCTCCGGACGTGGACTACGAGATCGAGATCGAGGCCTCGGAGCAGTTCGAGGAGCAGCTCCAGATCCGGTCCGAGGGCGGGACCCTGGACCTCATCCTGCTGCCACAGCCCGGAGCCGTGCAGGATCAGGCCGCTTCAGGGAATGCTGTCTCGCTGGAAGACATGGGCTTCGACATCGCCCAGCTCGAGGCCCAGTACGGCGAGTACTACATGTCGCTCGGCGAGTTCGAGGGGGAGCACTACGGCTTCCCTACCAACGCCAGCTACAAGAGCATGGTCTGGTACGCGAAGGACGACTTCGATGAGGCAGGGTACGAGATCCCCACGACCTTCGACGAGATGCTCGCCCTCTCGGAGCAGATGGTGCAGGACGGCAACACCCCGTGGTGCGCGGGCTTCGAGAGCGGAACCGCGACCGGGTGGCCGGCCACGGACTGGGTCGAGGAGGTCATCCTCAAGACCGATGGGGTGGAGACCTACCAGCAGTGGGCCACCCACGAGATCCCGTTCACCGATCCAGTGGTGCAGAACGCGTTCGAGGTGTTCGGCGACTTCATGTTCGGCGAGGGGTTCGTCCTGGGCGGCCCGGAGAACACCACAGCCCTGCCGTTCGGTGACGCGCCGGCACCGATGTTCGACGAGCCCAAGCCGGGTTGCATGATGCATCACCAGGCCACGTTCATCACCGCGTTCTTCCCCGAGGACGCGGAGGCGGGTGTGGACTACGACTGGTTCCCCACTCCGGCGATCAACGAGGACAACGTGCTGTTCGCGGGTGAGCTGGCAGTGGCCTTCGAGAACCGTCCCGAGATCGTGGACTTCCTCGAGCGGTTCGCCGCGGAAGACGTTCAGTGCGCCATGGGAGGCGACCCGGGGCTCGGGAGGCTCTCGCCGAACGTCGAAGTGCCCGCGGATTGCTACACAAACCCGATCCTGGCCGAGGCCTCCGGGCTGCTGGCCGAGGCTCTTGCCAACGGCACGGGGGGATTCGATGCCGGCGATCAGATGCCTCCCCAGGTCGGATCGGGGAGTTTCTGGACCGGCGTAGTCCAGTACGTGCAAGAAGGTCCCGACTCCCTTCCCGGGGTCCTCGAGGACATCGAGGCCGGGTACGAGGCGTAGGAGCGGGCCCGGATTGACCTGATGAGCGGGAGGGAGCGGCCGTTCGGCCGCTCCCTCCCTCGACGCGGGGGGAACTAAGTGGCGACCGGCGGCACGGCGGCCCCGGACGTCGCCCCGGCACCCGGCGGGGGGCGGGGCGTCCCGATAGCGCTGCTGCGGCTGGCCGGCGCGCTGGTCATCCCCATCGCTGCATTCTTCCTGCTGTGGGCCTCGTTCGACTTCCTTCGCGACGAGGACGCCAACCGGTTCGTGGTGGTGGCCGTGGCCATCGTGGTTGGGGTCGGCGGCATCTTCGGGCTGTACTGGGCCATGAACCGGGCCATCGACCTGTTGCCCGCCCGGTACCGGGAGGGCGTGCGCCCGTACATCTTCGTGGGGCCCGCGCTGGTCATCCTCAGCGTGTTCCTGATCTACCCGGTGATCAACACGATCCTCATCAGCCTCCGAGACGCCCAGGGCGAAGCGTTCGTGGGGCTGGACAACTTCCAGTTCGTGTTCACCGACGAGACCATGCTCGTGGCGCTCCGGAACACGGCCGGGTGGGTGATCCTGGTCCCGCTGGTGACCGTGAGCATCGGGCTGGCGCTCGCCACGCTGGTGGACCGTCTCATCCGCGGCGAGGCCGTGGCCAAGTCCCTGATCTTCCTGCCGATGGCCATCTCGTTCGCCGGGGCGTCGGTGACCTGGCGGCTGATCTACAGCTTCCGTCCTGCGGGGTTCGGCAGCAACATCGGATTGCTGAATGGCATCATGCTCGGGCTGGGCCAGGACCCGGTCGCCTGGCTCAGTATCCAGCCCTGGAACAACCTGATGCTCATGGTGATCATGGTGTGGATGCAGACCGGCTTCGCCCTGGTGGTGCTGTCGGCAGCGATCAAGTCCATCCCCGACGAGATCATCGAGGCCGCCCGCATCGACGGCGCGTCGGAGTTCCAGGTATTCCGGCGGATCATCGCCCCCAGCATCCTTCCCACCATCGTGGTGGTGACCACGTACATGGTCATCAACTCGATGAAGGTGTTCGACATCGTGTTCGTCATGGGGAGTCCCGAGAGCAACGGCACCGTGGTGGTGGCGGAACGGATGATCGACTGGTTCTTCATCAGCAACAACGACGGCCGCGCCGCGGCCATCGCGGTGATCCTGTTCCTGGCGGTGATCCCCATCATGATCTGGAACATCCGGCGGTTCCGGGAGCAGGAACAGCTCCGATGAGCGCCGTCCCCATCCCCACCCAGCCGCAACGCGGCGGAGGAAAAGAGGTCCGCAAGGGCGGCTGGTTCGTCCGGATCACGGTCCTGATCATCGTGCTGCTGTGGCTGATCCCCACGGCCGGGGTGCTGATCACCTCGTTCCGCCCCGAGGCCCTGGTGGACGCCACGGGTTGGTGGACGGCTCTGGCTCACCCGTTCCGCGGCGCGGAATGGACGCTGGAGAACTACCGGCTGGCTCTGGACACCGGCGGGTTCGGCAACGCGTTCCTGAACAGCCTCGCGGTGGCCATCCCCTCGACGGTGATCCCCATCACCATCGCCGCCTTCGCGGCGTACGCCTTCTCCTGGATGGAGTTCCGCGGCCGGTACGTCATGTTCGTGGCGGTGGTCGGCCTGCTGGTGGTGCCCCTCCAGATGGCCCTGATTCCCATCCTCCGCCTGTACAACGAGGGCGCCACCATCGGCCAGTACATCGCGTTCCCCGACCTGGACCTCAACGGCACGTTCCTGGGGGTGTGGCTGGCTCACGCCGCGTTCGGCCTACCGCTGGCCGTCTACCTGTTGCGCAACTACATCGGGGCCCTGCCCTCGTCGCTGATCGAGTCTGCCAAGATGGACGGCGCCGACCACTTCAGGATCTTCTGGCGGCTGGTCGTTCCCCTCTCGGTCCCGGCCCTGGCCTCGTTCGCCATCTTCCAGTTCCTGTGGGTGTGGAACGACCTGCTGGTGGCGTACGTGTTCCTGGGTGGAACGGAGGAGACCCGGGTGCTGACCATCGCGCTGGCCGGCCTGGTCGGCCAGCGTGGGGAGAACTGGCATCTGCTGACCGCGGCGGCGTTCATCTCCATGCTCCTGCCCCTCATCGTGTTCTTCGCCCTGCAGCGGTACTTCGTGCGGGGACTGACCGCCGGAGCGGTCAAGGGCTAGCCGTCGTGAGCACGCGCCCCAGACCCCGACGCGCCGGCCGGCCGGCCGGCATGGCCCCCCTGCCGCCACAACGGAAGTGGCTGGCCATCACCCTGGCCACCCTGCTGTTCGTGCCGGGGTACTGGTTCATGCTCTCGGGGGTGGTGTCCGCGGCCACCGGGACCGGAGGCGGCCCCAGCCCCGCGCCGTTCATCGCCTTCGGACTCGCGTTGGTGCCGTTCGTGTTCCTGGTCCTGGCGTTCGTGTCCCAGCACCCCCGGGCTCCGGGTGCGGTACTCCGGGCCATGGGGCTCTGCCTCCTGGTGGGGATCCCCGTCTCGGCGCTGGCCTCGGATGCGGTGACCGGGGTGGTGGCCGGCATGGGTGCCGGAGGGATCACCGCGTTGCGCGCCGACCTGGCTCACGACTGGAAGTCCCGGGCCCTCGCGGTGCTGGCGGTCACGGCCTTCGTGTTCCTCATGCTCCGCCTGGACAGCACCGTCGCCATCCTGCTGGCCCCGGCCCTCCCGTTCACCGCGATCGGCGTGGCCGACCACCTCTCCGAGCGCCGCCAGGAACTCCGCGCCGGAGGTCGGTGACCAGCTTCGGACGGTTCGACGACCGGGCTCGCGAGTACGTCATCTCGCGGCCCGACACCCCGGTCCCCTGGATCAACTACCTGGGCAGCGAGGAGTACTTCGGGATCATCTCGAACACCGCCGGTGGGTACTCCTTCCACCGCGACGCCCGCCTTCGGCGGCTGACCCGGTATCGCTACAACAACGCGCCGTTGGACGTGGGGGGCCGCTATCTGTACCTGCGGGATACGGCCACCGGCGAGTACTGGTCGCCGTCATGGCAGCCCACCCGCACGGAGCTGGAGGACTACGGGTGCCGGCACGGGCTCGGATACACGATCATCGGATCGCGGCGGCTGGGGATCGAGGCCGAGACCCTGTACTTCGTTCCCGTCGGCGAGACCCTGGAGATCTGGCGGACGCGGCTCACCAATCGCCGCGACGCCCCGGCGAGCCTGTCGTTGTTCAGCTCGGTGGAGTTCTGCCTGTGGGACGCGTGGGACGACGCCACCAACTTTCAGCGCAACTACTCCACCGGCGAGGTCGAGGTGGAGGACGGGGTCATCTACCACAAGACCGAGTACCGGGAGCGGCGCAATCACTTCGCTTACTTCGCCTGCTCGGAGCCGATCTCTGGGTTCGACACGCAACGCGAGGAGCTCCTCGGCCCGTACCGAGGGTGGGATCGTCCGATGGTGGTCGAACGGGGCCGCTCCGGCGACTCCATCGCCCACGGCTGGGCGCCGTGCGGCTCACACCACGTCGAGCTCTCCCTCGAGCCGGGCGAGACGAGGGACGTCGTTTTCGTGCTGGGCTACGCGGAGAACCCACCTGACGCGAAGTTCGACCCTCCCGGCACGAACACCATCGACAAGCGCCTCGTCCGTCCCGTCCTGGACCGCTATCGCCGCCCGGAGGAAGTCGATGCGGCCTTCGAGCGGCTTCGGGGCTCGTGGTCCGGCCTCTTGGAGGTGTTCGAGGTCTCCACGCCCGACGAGCACACCGACCGCATGGTCAACGTGTGGAACGCCTATCAGTGCATGGTCACGTTCAATCTGTCTCGCTCGGCGTCGCTGTTCGAGACGGGCGTGGGGCGGGGCATCGGATTCCGCGACTCCAACCAGGACCTCCTGGGCTTCGTCCACATGGCTCCGGAACGCGCCCGGGAACGGATCCTCGACCTGGCCGCCACCCAGCTCCCTTCGGGCGGCGCCTACCATCAGTACCAGCCGCTAACCAAGCGGGGGAACGACGCCATCGGGTCGGGATTCAACGACGACCCCTTGTGGCTGATCCTGGCCGCCGCGGCGTACGTGAAGGAGACCGGCGACCTCGCCATCCTCGACGAGCCGGTCCCCTACGAGAACGAGGCGGGGACCGAGTCACCGCTGTTCGAGCACCTGCAGCGCTCGGCCCGGTACACGCTGGACCGGCTGGGACCGCACGGGCTGCCGCTGATCGGTCGGGCCGACTGGAACGACTGCCTGAACCTCAACGCGTTCTCCGAGACCCCCGGCGAGTCGTTCCAGACCGTGGAGAACCGAGAGGGCGGGGTGGCCGAGTCCGTGTTCATCGGCGGCCTGTTCGCGCTGGCGGCTGCCGACCTCGCCGACCTCGCTGAGCGGCACGGCCATCCCGACGACGCGGCAATCTACCGAGCGGCGAGGGAGGAGATGGCCTCGGCGGTGGCGGCGCACGGCTGGGACGGCAAGTGGTTCCGGCGGGCGTACGACCACGTCGGCGCGGTGATCGGGTCAGAGGAGAACGACGAGGGCCGGATCTACATCGAGCCCCAGGGGATGTCCGTGATGGGCGGGGTGGGACTCGACGACGGCACGGCCGAGCGGGCCCTGGCTTCTGTCGAGGAGCACCTGGCCACGCCGCACGGCATCGTCCTTCTGCAGCCCGCCTATTCCAGGTACCGGGTGGAGCTCGGCGAGATCACCTCGTACCCCCCCGGCTACAAGGAGAACGGCGGGGTGTTCTGCCACACGAATCCGTGGATCATGATCGCCGAGACCCTGGTGGGGAACGGCGACCGGGCCTTCGACTACTACCGGCGGCTCAACCCGTCCGCCCGCGAGCACATCAGCGACGTGCACCGCTGCGAGCCGTACGTCTATGCCCAGATGATCGCGGGGAAGGACGCCCCCACTCACGGAGAGGCCAAGAACTCCTGGCTCACCGGTACCGCGGCGTGGAGCTTCGTGGCCATCACCCAGTGGATCCTGGGGATCCGGCCGGAGCACGACGGGCTCCGGATCGACCCGTGCCTCCCGACGGAATGGGACGGGTACACGGCCGTCCGCCGGTTCCGGGGCGCCACGTACCGCATCACCGTGAAGAAGCCGCGAGGGACCCGTGGTCGGGTGTCCTCGATCATCGTCGACGGCCGGCCGGTCTCCGCAACGCTCGTTCCGGCGGCCCCCGAAGGCGCCACGGTCGAGGTGGAGGCTAGGGTCGAGGGGTAGGGGCTCAGGTCCTCGGCGGGATGCGATGGGCGCCGGAGGGCGACGGCACCCGTTTCAGCTCCTCGGGTACCCGGTGCTCGGTGGAGAACTCCCGGACCAGCTGGCCGGGCCGATGACCATCTTCGACAGCGGCGATGAGCGGCACCGG
This sequence comes from Actinomycetota bacterium, assembly GCA_036833435.1. GTDB lineage: Bacteria > Actinomycetota > UBA4738 > UBA4738 > CALAEC01 > DAITPV01. The sequence continues at coordinate 12,081 of DAITPV010000021.1, forward strand.
TTCCAGTTCGGCGGGGATCGTCCACCCGGTATCCCGGAGCTCGCCGCCGTTCTCCAGCCACGACAGCGAGGCCAGCGGCAGGATCACGATCTTGGTGGTCACCGCCAGGATCCAGCTCACCCAGTACAGCATCGCGGCCTGAGCGAACGTCAACGGGACCTCGAGGACCGCCAGGAGCACGGCCAGGATCACGAACTCCGCCGCGGCGATCACCCCTGTGAGCCACGGGGGGTGCCACCGGATGACCCAGGAGTACAGGGTGGTGTCCAGGATCACTCCCATCAGCAGGTAGACGCCGATGGCCACGATCCACCCGGGGTTCAGGGTGAGCGCGCTGAGGAGCAGCCCCAGGACGGCCGGTCCGATGAGCACGATCACCCGGGTCTCCACCCGCCCAAGGATCGTCGGACACATCAGAAGGTTCCGTTCACGCGATCTGATCCATCCGGCGGGCCTGTCGGATGGCCTGGGCGGTGGCGCCCGCCAGCGACCGCTGCATCCGGAAGCGCTGCAGAAACCGGCGGGGCCGGAGACGCTCCGCCCTGACGCAGTCGGCCACGAACCGCCGGGCGATGTACTTGAGGCCGGCGATCGTGTCGCCGTTGGGGACCACGGGGTTGGCGTAGATCCCGTTCATGCAGATCCGCGAGTCGGGGGCATCGAGCCCCGGCAGCCCACAGCTCATGGTCAGGCGGAGCCGGCCCGACTCGATCGGAAGCCCGTAGAACTCGATCAGCCGGCGAAGCAACGGGATGGCCAGCACCGACTTCACGAAACCGGTCCCCGCGATCACCCCGGTGACGTCGAGCCACCCCGGATCCGGCCCGTGCCGGCCGGTCACGTGGATCCGCAGCCCCGCGGGGCCCGGCTCGACACGGTCGATCTCTCCGACGAGCTGCTCGAACCGTCCCTCGGCCGTGGCCCGGCGGATCCGGTCCTCCCATCCCCTCCGCCGCGGCGCGGTTCCCTTGAGGATGGTGCCCAGGAACGCGATCCGCTGGTCGAAGGACAGGCCCTGGAACGCGTCGATGCCCCGGGCCTCGAAGAAGCATCGGGGAGTGTTGAGGTCCTGCTCGTCGGGATTGGGGCTCCGGAGCAACGAAACCACCTTGGCCCCGGCGTCGATGGCGTTGGCCCACTCGTTGACCGAGGCGATCCCCGCCCCGAGGACCACGTACCTGCCGTTGGGCGCATAGGTCTTCGGCTCGTAGGCCTGCACGATGCGGTCCCGCATCAGTGGGTCCTCCCGGGCCGAGGCCAGGAGCGGAGGGAACGACAGCGGACCGTGGCCCACCGTCAGCATCACGTGCCTGGCCCGGCCGATGTAGTTGGCCTCCTCGTCGTACAGCACGAAGTGACGGAGGGGATCCTGCTCGCGCTGGATCCAGCCGACCCGGTGGGGGAACCGGTTCGCGTCCCACCCAAGCTCCCGGGCCACCACCACCGCCTCCGAGAGGACGTCGGGCACCCCGGGGTTGTACTTCCGACGGATCGACCGGAACAGCGGCGCGAGGCTTCCCCGGGACCACGCGTCGAGCTGCGCGAACGTCGGCCAGTCGGCGGGCAGGAAGTGCGACTCCGACTCCGAGCGAAGGACCGTCTGTCCCAGGTTGAACGCGTACTGGTGGTACGTGGCCACCGGGTTGTCGTTCGGTCCGTACACCGTGACCTGCTCGGGGTGGAAGCCCAGGTAGATCGCGGTTGCGTACGTCAGGATCGAGCCGAACCCGTCACCGACGATGGCGATCGTGGAGTCCCGCGGCTCGGTGAGCGGCACGGCGGGTAGCCTACCCGGCCGCCGACCAGGTGAACCTGGTGACGTCGTCGCGAGGAGCCAGCGCGCCGGGACGGATCCCCCGGCGAACGAACAGCACCGGCGCGGGAGCGTGCCGGGCGATGTCCGATCGGACCACTCCCAGCCCCTCCGACCGCCACCGCTCCGAGAGACCCACCACCAGGATGCCCGCACCGGCGGCGGCCTCCACCACTCCCGCGCGCCCCGGGGTGACCAGCACCGGCTGGGCCACGATGCCGGCCAGCTGCTGGACGACCAGCGAGGCGTTCGCCAGGAGCCGGCTGGCGTCTCGCTCCTCCGGCCCCTCCTCGGCCCGGGCGCCCAACAGCCGGAGCGGAGCGCGGGTGGCCGTGGCCAGCCAGGCCCCCAGCTCCAGCGCCGCCCAGTCGTGCTC
>DAITPV010000022.1:0-13939 GCA_036833435.1 Actinomycetota bacterium
GGGAGACCTCGTGTGGTTCCGAGCCGCGGCCCGGGTCCGGGGGCAGGCGGAGGGCCTGTCGGTTCGGTTCGTCACGGAGCGGCCGGGTGGCTGGGACCCGGCGCTCGACCCGGCCAACTACGGCTGGGCCGGGCGGAAGCCCGCCCTTCCCCGTGAGCGATAGCGTCCACCCCGCTGCGTCCAGGGGCTTCGGCGCAACCGCCGACGAGTACGAGCGGGCCCGCCCCGAGTACTCCACCGAGGCCGTCGACCGCCTGGTCCAGGAGCTGGAGATCGGCCGAAGGTGCACGGTGCTCGACCTGGGGGCCGGAACCGGGAAGCTCACCCGCCAGCTGGTCCCCACGGGAGCGCGATTGGTGGCTTTGGAGCCCATCGAGGCCATGCGCCACCAGCTGTCCGAGGTGGTTCCCGGTGTGGAGATCGTGGCCGGCACCGCCGAGGAGACGCCTCTCCGAGACGAGACGTTCGACGCCGTTGTGGCGGGGCAGGCGTTCCATTGGTTCGACGGGGACCGGGCTCTCCCGGAGATCCACCGGGTGCTCCGGCGCCATGGGCGGCTTGGCCTGCTGTGGAACGTCCGCGACGAGTCGGTGCCCTGGGTCCGGGAGCTCAGCCGAATCATCAAGCCGCACGAGGGGAACGCTCCCCGGGAGTACCGCCACGAATGGCAGGCCGCGTTCTCGCGGAACGGCCAGTTCGGGACGCTTCACCGCCTCCGGTTCGCTCACCAGCAACGCCTCGACGCGGACGGGCTGATCGAGCGGGTCGCATCCATGAGCTTCATCGCGGTCCTTCCTCCCGCCGAGCGGGAGCGGGTGTTCGCCCAGGTCCGCCACCTGACCGCCTCCGATCCCGGCCTGGCCGGAGAGTTCTCCCTTCCATATCGCACCGATCTGTACTGGTGCGTGCGATCCTGACGTGACCATGCGCTCGATCCGTAGCGCCCTGCTCCTTGCCGTGATGCTGACGGGGCTTGTCGCCTCGCCCGGAGTGGCTCCGGCTGACCCGGTCCGCCTGTCCACCCCGGACCTGATCGACCGCGCGGTCGAGGCCGGCTCGATCGACCGGGACACCGCCGACCTGTACGTGGCCTACGCGCTGTTCGAGCCGAACAGGCTGCCGGACGAATACCGGAGCGATGTTCCCTGGGACGGGACCCTTCCCCTCCTCCACCTTCGGCAGAGCGTCCGGACGATGCATCGCGGCCCCGAGCGGCAAGAGATCCGAGCGCTGACCGGATCGAGCGACAGCGGTCCGTTCGATACGTGTAGCACCGCGACGGGGGCGAGTGACGACGACACGGCGCACTTCCATATCCATCACACGTCATTTGGTGGAGGGCTCAACTACAGCCACTACGCGGCGTCGTTGGAGGCCGCGTGGAACACGGAGGTGAACACGTTCGGGTGGGCGGCCCCACCGATCACCCGTCCCGACGGGCGCTACCTGGTGGTGATCGCGCCTCTCGGTCCGGGCCTGTACGGGTTCGTGACCAGTGTGTCGAACGTGGGAAACAACCCGAACACCCCGTGGAACGACGGCGATGCATTCACGTCGTGCATGGTCCTCAACGACAACTACGCCGGGTTCCGCTCCCCGCCGCAGGAATCGCTCGATGCCACGGTGGGTCACGAGTTCAATCACTCCATCCAGTTCGGCTACGGAGCGCTCGCCGGCCCGAACATCCCCGACGACTCCTTCGTCGAGGGCCTGGCCACGTGGATCGAGGACGACGTGTTCGACGCGTCCAACGACAACTACTTCTACCTGTGGCCCAACTTCGCCGACGACATGGGGGACTACGGGACCACGCCGTACCCCTACTGGATCGTGTTCCGCGCAATCGCGGAGCGGTTCGGGACCACCCTGCCGGCTGGGAGCGAGCAGCTCTACCAGCGGTTCTGGGAGGCCATCAGCCAGAACCAGGGAGGGCAGCTCGATGCGCTGAACGCGGCCCTGGCCCCTGCGGGCCTGGACCTGGCCACCGCGTACCACGACGCCGCGGTGGCCCTGGCGTTCAACCGCGGGTGCGGCGGTGGGTACGTCTATCCCCACTGTCTCGAGGAGGGACCCGGGTACGTGGCGCTGAGGGGACCGCCCCCCCAGCACGGCTCGCTGCCGGGGATCGGCCCCAGGATCGCCGGCAGTCTCCCGGAGGGCTATTCGCTGAACTGGATCGCCCTGCCCCTGGGGACTGGACCGTTCCAGGCAGTCCTCAGGAACACCTCCAACGGCGGGCTGCTACGGGGCAGCGTGGCGTGCGACACCGGTGGTCAGATCATCAACGTCGGGCTCGTCGGGACCGCCGGTGGCGGGGAGACCGTGACCCTCCCGAGCTTCGATCCCACCGGTTGCCAGGGCCTGGTGGGGGTGGTCACCAACATCACCCAGTCGAGCGGCAACCCGAGCTCGTCACCCGGTCGCTCCTATGAGTTCTTCCTCACCCCACCGCCGAACTCCAGCTCCATCTCCCTCAAGGTGAAGAAGGACGGCGAGGACGTGATCGCTAAGGGCAAGGTCAAGCCCAACCACAACGGTGACCGGCTCGACGTGACCCTGCTCAGGAAGAAGGGCAAGGGGTTCAAGAAGGTGAAGTCGGAGCACCCGAAGCTGAAGCAAGGGTCGAGGTACGAGGCCGACTTCAACCAGCCGGACGCCCGACGGTGCCAGATCGTCGCTTCGTTCCCTGGGGACCTGGACCACCTGGGGAGCGAGAAGACCAAGACATTCCGCTGCTGACCTCGACCTCATTCGCCCGACCCGCCGATGTTTGACCTATTGAGGTTCCCCCATTCTCCTGAGACACTCGCCGCCGAGGAGGTGGCTCCCTGAAGAGATCCGCTGCTCTGGTGGCCCTGGCTTTGCTCAGCGCGATGGCGCCGGCAGCCGGCTCGGCATCCCCTGGGCCGAAGCCGCAGCCGAGAGCGGAGTTCGCTCCCGGGGAAGTCCTGGTCCGCTTCGACCCTGGCACCGGGACCCAGGCTCGCGACCGGATCCGGGACGTCGCCGACGTCCGTCTGGAGGAGCGCCTCCCCCTTCCGAGGGCCGAGCTGCTCCACACCAGGCCCGGTCAGAGCGTCCAGGAGGCCATCTCGGAGCTCGAGTCCAGCCCGGACGTGGCCTACGCCGAGCCCAACTACATCCACCACATCCAGCCGACCACGCCGAACGACCCCCTGTACTCCAACCTGTGGGGGCTCAACAACACCGGCCAGACGGTCAATGGCTCCGCCGGCACCGCGGATGCCGACATCGACGCTTCCGAAGCATGGGACACGGTGAAGGGCAGCACGAGCGTGATCGTGGCCGTCCTGGACACCGGCCTGGCCCTCGACCGCGCGGACATCGCCCCGCACGTGTGGGTCAATCCCGGGGAGACGGCGAACGGAGCGGATGACGGGGATCCGCTGAGCTTCATCGACGACGTCAACGGCTGGGACTTCGCCTATGACGACAAGGATCCCCGGGACGGGAACAACCACGGCACCCACGTCGCAGGCACGGTGGGGGCCGATGGGGACAACGGCGTCGGAGTGGTGGGGGTGAACTGGAACGTCACGATCATGCCGGTCCAGGTGTGCACCCACGTAGGCTCGTGTCCGGTTTCGGACCAGATCGCCGGGATCGACTACGCCAGGGACATGGGAGCCGACGTCATCAACATGAGCATCGGGGGTGCCGGCTTCAGCCAGGCTCAGGAGAACGCCATCAACAACGCCCCCGGAGTACTGTTCGCGGTGGCCGCTGGGAACGACGGAACCAACAACGACACGACGCCTTCGTATCCATGCAGTCACGACTCCCCCGTCAACATGATCTGCGTCGCTGCCAGCACCCAGAGTGACGGCCTGGCGTCGTTCTCCAACTTCGGGGCCACCTCGGTGGACCTGGCCGCACCGGGGACCAACGTCCTCAGCACGGTGCCGACCTACTCCCAGGTGCTCTTCGATAACTTCGAGGGGGCCAACAACTGGGACTGGGACGGAGCACCGGCCGCCTCACGCTGGGAGCTCACCACCGAGGCGCCATCCGAGCCGAGCGCCACGCAGAGCGTCACCGACAGCGAAGGAGCGCCCTACGGCAACAACGCGGACGCCACGATGACCCTGGCGGCGACCAGCCCGATCAACCTGACCGGCCGGGTGGGGTGCACCCTCCAGTACCGGCTCCGGCTCCGTACCGCGGACTCGGGCGACCTGCTGACGGTGTACGCGTCCACGAACCAGGCCGGCCCGTACACCACGGTGATCGACCAGCAGACCGGCGACCTGGGGACGACGTCGTTCATCTTCGCCGACGGCGACTTGGAGGCGTTCGAGAACGACCCTTCGATGTTCCTGCAGTTCCGGTTCACCAGCAACGGCTCCGGCACCGATGAGGGGGCCCACGTCGACAACGTCGAGGTTCGGTGCGCAACCGTCCCCGACACTGGCACGTTGTACGGGTTCCTCAACGGGACGTCGATGGCCACGCCACACGTTGCCGGGGCCGTCGCCCTGCTCCTGTCCGCGGACCCCGGTGCCACCGTCGCGGAGCTCAGGTCCGCCATCCTCAACGGCGTGGAGACGAAGCCAGCCTTCGCCGGGGTAACGGTCACCGGAGGACGGCTGAACGTGAACCAGGCCCTCGCGGTGCTCACGGACACCCAGGACCCGGATCCGTTCACCCTGGTCGCTCCGGCCGACGGTGCCACGGTGACCACCAGGACCCCACAGTTCGAGTGGAACGCCGCCACCGACGACATGGGGATCTCGGAGTACGAGCTGTACGTGAACAACGTCCTGGTCCGGGACAACATCCACCCCGGGGCAACCTCCGCGCCGCCGGCCACCCCGCTCTCGGAGGGAACGTTCCCGTGGTTCGTGAAGGCCAGGGACCTCGCCGGTAACGACACCGACTCCGACATCCGCAACGTCACGGTTGACGTGGACGAGACGCCGCCGTCGTTCCCCACGTCGATCAGCCCGGCCAACGGGGCCTCGGTGAACACTCAGACCCCCACGTTCACCTGGACCCCCGCCACGGACTCGGAGAGCGGGGTGTCGAAGCATCAGCTGGTGATCGACGGCTTGGTGAGCCGGGACGGGCTGGCGGCCGCGGCCACCTCGGCGACGCCCGGCGCCCCTCTCGCCGAGGGGGCCCACAACTGGCTGATCCGGGCGTTCGACGGGGCCGGGAACAGCGCCGACTCCGTCACGCGAACCTTCACCGTCGACCTGGCCGGCGCCCACGCCAGGAACATCGCGCTGACCCTGAAGAGGCACCTCAAGGCCAAGGGCAAGGTCACGGTTCCCGATGGGTTCGCTGCGTGCGCCCAGTCGGTCGACGTGGACATCGAGCGGAAGACCAAGAACGGCTGGAGGAACGTCGATTCGGGGGCCACCGGCTCCGGTGGGACCTTCTCGGTCACCCTGCCGGATCGCGAGGGGAAGTATCGGGCCCTGGCGCCCAAGGCGACCGTGGGAGCGGACACCTGTGAGGCCGCCACCTCGCCGGGACAGCGGCACCGCCACTCCGGATAGAGCCCTCAGGCGCCCCTTCCAAGAGGACTGAGCCCCTCACAGGGGGCTCAAAGAATCCGCCCCGATTGTCGATACCTAGAGGGAGTTGCCCGCCCGCATCCCCTCGATCCTCGTCGCCGTCCTGGCCACCTCGGTGGCCCTCTCGGCGATGGGCCCCGCGGCCGGAGGGGAGCCCCCTCCCGAGGAGGAGCTGGTCCCGGTGCTGGCCCAGCTGGACGTCCCCTTCGAGCCCGAAGGCGACCTCACCCGCGGGGAGGCCGACGACCAGCGGGAAGAGATCAAGGACAGCGCCCACGCGCTGCGAACGGACCTGAAGGACACCGAGTACGCGGACTTCGAGCGGTACAAGACGGTTCCCTACGTGTCCGTCGAGGTCAGTCAGAGCGATCTCGACGAGATGGCCGAGTCACCGGAGGTTGCGGCCATCCATCCGGACGTCGGCCACCGGCCATCGCTGGCCGGGAGCACCGTGCGGATCGAAGCCCCCGCCGCGTGGGCTTCGGGGGCCACCGGGGCGGGGCAGACGATCGCGATCCTGGACACCGGCGTCGACGCGTCCCATCCGTTCCTGGCCGGCAAGGTCATCGAGCAGGCGTGCTACTCGGCCGGGAAGGACTGCCCCAACGGCCAGGCGGCTCAGTTCGGCGCCGGGGCCGCCGTTCCCTGCGGCTACTCCAGCGACTGTGCCCACGGCACCCACGTGGCCGGGATCGCCGCCGGAAAAGGGGCCTCGTTCTCGGGCGTGGCCCCCGGCGCCAACATCATGGCGGTCCAGGTCTTCTCGCATACCACAGGGGCCCTGTGCGGCCTCCCGGGAGTGTGCGCCCTGGCCATGACCTCCGATCTGATCAAGGCGCTGGAGCGGGTGTACAGCCTGCGGAACAAGTACACCTTCGCTGCGGTGAACATGAGCCTGGGGTGGGGGTCCTACGCGAGCACATGTGACTCCGAGCCCATGAAGCTGGTGATCGACAACCTCCGAGCGATGAACATCGCCACTGTGGTGGCCTCGGGCAACGCGGGGAACCCTCGGGCCATCAGCTCCCCGGCGTGCATCTCCTCGGCGGTGAGCGTTGGGGCCACGACCGACAGCGACCCGGAGGTGGTCCCCGGGTTCTCGAACTCCTCGGCGACTCTCTCCCTGCTGGCGCCGGGACAGGACATCACCTCCTCGGTTCCCGGTGGTGGATTCGCCACGTACCAGGGGACCTCGATGGCCGCCCCGCACGTGGCCGGGGCGTGGGCGGTCCTCAAGGGAGCCAACCCCACGGCTTCCGTCTCCACCCTGCTGGCGAACCTGCAGTCAACGGCCAGGCCCATCACCGACGCCCGGACCGGGGCGACCATCGGGAGGCTCCGGGTGTGGGGTGGGCTGAGCGGCCAGGGCTGGGTCCCGGGGCAATCGCCGACAGCCGCAGCTCACGTCCGGCATGTCTCGCTGCGATTGACCGGGCATCTGGTGGCTCGCGGAGCGGTGACCTCCCCCGATGGCCCACCCGAGTGCCTCCTCGAACGGGTGACGATCGAGCGCAGGTCCGGGAAGCACTGGCGGAACGTCAAGGCCACCACCACCCACCAGAACGGTGAGTTTCGGGTGCACGTGCCCAACCGGCGGGGCCTGTACCGAGCCTGGGTCCCCTTCAGCGCAAGCTGCCAGAACAGCACCTCGCCGAGTCGCCGGAACCGCTAGGGCCCCCCAATCGTCCTAATGGAAATCTAGTCCCAACTGACTAGTCCCCATCGGGGCCATTTCGCTCAACGGCCCATTCCTCCGGCCCGATATCAGTGTCAATGCAGCCCCGCATCCCCCCGATGCTGGTAGCCGCCCTGGCCGGTGCGCTGGTCCTCGCGACCGGCCGGCCGGCGGGCGCCACCGAGCCTTCCACCGAGCCGGTCCGGATCCTGGCCCTCCTGGACGTTCCTTTCCACCCGGAAGGGACGCTCACCGACCAACAGACCGACGAGCAGCGTCAGGAGATCACCGCCACCGCCCGGGACCTTCGCGGAGACCTGGAGGAGGCGGACGTCGAGGACTTCGATCGGTTCCGCACCGTGCCGTACGTGTCCCTGGAGGTGGCGCCGGAGGACGTGGACGAGGTGGCGGCATCCCCGGATGTGATCGGGGTCCAGGAGGATGCCGCCCTCCGTCCCCTTCTGGCCGAGAGCACCGCCCAGATCGAGGCCACTGCAGCCTGGGCCACGGGAGCCACGGGCTCCGGCCAGCTGGTGGCCGTGCTGGACACCGGGGTGGAAGCCGGTCATGCGTTCCTGGCCGGAAAGGTCGTCCAGGAGGCCTGCTACTCGTCCGGGAAGGACTGTCCGAACAACCGGGCGGTCCAGCTCGGCCCGGGCTCGGCCACACCGTGCCAGTACTCGACGGATTGCGGGCACGGGACCCACGTCGCGGGGATCGCCGCGGGATCGGGGACCTCGTTCTCCGGGGTCGCCCCCGGGGCCGGCATCATGGCCGTCCAGGTCTTCTCCAAGGCGGCCGGCATGTCGCTGTGCGGGTTCCATGGAACCTGTGCGCTGGCCAAGACCTCCGACATCATCAAGGCCATGGAGCGGGTGTACACCCTTCGGACCCAGTATTCGTTCGCCGCGGTGAACCTGAGCCTGGGGTGGGGGTCCTTCGCCGGAGCCTGCGACTCCGATCCGATGAAGCCGATGATCGACAATCTCCGGACCGCCGGGATCGCCACGGTCGTGGCATCCGGCAACGCCGGATCGCCGGGGACCATGAGCTCGCCCGCGTGCATCTCCTCGACGGTGAGTGTGGGTGCCACCGAGGGGACGGCGCCGGAAGGGGTCGCTTCGTACTCGAACTCCTCGCCGGGTCTCTCGGTGCTGGCGCCCGGTTCGGACATCACCTCTTCGGTGCCGGGCGGTGGGTACGCCGCGTGGAACGGGACCTCGATGGCCGCCCCGCACGTGGCCGGGGCGTGGGCCGTCCTCAAGGCCGCGAACCCGACAGCGTCGGTGACCACCGTGCTCACGAACCTCCAGTCCACCGGTCAGCCGATCACCGACGCGAGGAACGGGCGAACCACGCCACGGATCCGGGTGCATGGGGCGCTGACCGGACAGGGATGGGCTCCGGCGCCGGCCGCGATCACACCGCATCCGAGGGAGCTCACACTTCGGCTGAGTCGTCACCTGATGGCGCTTGGTGAGGTGACGGTCCTCGACGGAGCGCCGGCCTGCCTCACCGGCCGCGTGGCCATCGAACGCAAGGACGGACAGGGCTGGCAAAAGGTCAAGTCCGCGTCGACCGACCAGGACGGCAGCTACAAGGTTCGCCTGCCCGACCACCCGGGCCGCTACCGTGCCGCCGTGTCGCACACCCCGAGCTGCGAGGCGGACGTTTCCCCCAGCCGCAAGAACCGCTAGCAACCCCGCGCGGACCGTGATGTCACCACCCCCCGTTAGGTTGCGTTTGTCCGCCGGAGGCGGAAAGGTGTGGATGATGTATAGTACATACATCGTGAAGAGGACCCAGATCTACCTTGAGGAAGAACAAGATTCCCGACTCGAGCGTCGGGCTCGGGAGGACGGGGTGACGAAATCCAGCTTGATCCGAACGGCGATCGACACGTACCTGAATGGTCCGGAGGAGAAGGCCCGGAACCTGACCCGATGGCAGGCCGTGTTGGATGAGGTTGCCGGGAGTGCTCCCTACCTCGCGCCCGGGAAGGAATACGTCGACGAGGTTCGGGAGCCGGACCGTCGGCGGCAGGAGGAGCTCGACCGCAGACACCGGCGTGGGTGACCGTGGTACTCGACACCAGTGTCCTGGTGGACGTCCTTCGCGGGGACTCCCGTGCCGTCGCGTTCGCTCGGGATCTGAGCCAACGTGTCTGCTCCGAAGTCACAAGGACTGAAGTGATCCGAGGCCTCCGAAGTTCCGAGCGACGCAACGCGGAGCTCGTGTTCGCCGAGATCGGATGGGTCCCGGTCGATGAGGAGATCGCTCGCCGAGCAGGGGAGCTTGGCCGGAAGTACCGGCGGACGCACCAGGGGATTGGGGTGTCCGATCTGATCATCGCGGCGACTGCGCAGTTCGTCGGGATGGACCTGGCGACGGCCAACACGAAGCACTTCCCGATGTTCAGGTCCCTCCGGGCGCCGTACTGAAGGGTTCGTGTCGGCGGGCGGGGCTAGCATAGGGAACGATGGACGTCGGCCCCCTCGCTGCTCCCTCTCCTGACCTGACGCTGGACCCGGACCCCGATCAACGGCAGGTCCTGGCCCACGACCGTGGATCGCTGCTGGTCACCGGGCCGCCGGGGTCGGGAAAGACAACTTTGCTGCAGGAGCGGTTCGCCCGGCTGGTCGAGGCAGGCTCGGCGCCCGACCGGGTGGCCCTGCTCGTCCTGAACCGGCGCGGGGCGCTGGAGGCCCGCGACCACCTGGTCCGCCGGCTGGCTCGCTCGCTTCCCGAGCTCCCGGTGTTCACGGCCCACGGGTTCGCGTTCCGTGTGGTGGGGCGGCGGTTCGACGACCTCGGCTACTCCGAGCCTCCCCAGGTGCTGTCGGCTCCGGAGCAGTACGCGGTGGTCCGCCGGATGCTCCGCGACGAGCCCCCCGAGGGCTGGCCCCAACTGGGCCACCTCCTGGGAGTTGGGGGGTTCGCCCAGCAGGTGGCGGACTTCGTCCTTCGGGCCCAGGAACGGCTCCTCGACCCCAACGATCTCGACGCCGTGGTGGAGAAGTCGGGCCGGACTGAGCACCGGGGGATCGCCGGGTTCTACCGCCGGTACCTCGACGCTCTGCGTAATGAGGGACGGATCGACTTCGCCGGCCTGTTGCACCGCACGGTTCGCCTGCTCGAGCAGGATCTGTCCGAGGCGGAGGCCTTCGACCACGTCTTGGTGGACGACTACCAGGACGCCACTTTCGCCACCGAGGGCGTGATCCGGGCCCTGGGCCGGGCCACCACGTCGATGGTGGTGGCGGCGGATCCAGCCGGCCACGTGTTCTCGTACCGGGGAGGTTCTCTGGAGCCTCTTCAGCACCTTGGCCAGACGCTGGGAGGGCTGCAAACCCTCCAGCTGAAGACCAGCCACCGCCTTGGCGCGGCGGCCGGTGTGCTGGCGCCCCTGGACGACCCCGCCGCTCCCGACGCCACCGCCCCACCGGCGCTGGAGGCCCGGGTCTTCGCTCATCCCGGCGAGGAGGCCGACGCCGCGGCTGATGCTTTGCTGAAGTGGCGGGTGGACGAGGACGTCCCCTGGGACGGCATGGCGGTGATCGTCCGACGGTACGGCGCCTACCTCACCGCACTCCGCCACGCGCTGGCTCGCCACCGGGTCCCGTTCGTGGTGGTGGCGGAAGCGGCCGCAGTGGCCACCGAGCCGGCCAACCGGCCGGTGATCGATCTGTTCCGGTACACGTTCCGCGAGGCGCAGCGCCCCGAGCTCCTCGAGCGTCTGCTGCTCTCGCCGGTGGTGGGGATCGATCCGCACGCCCTCCGTCAGCTCCGTCGCCGGGCTCGGATGGCGGAACAGACCCTCCTGGACGTGGTCGACGGTGACGAGGAGGACCTCCCGGAAGCCACCCTCGAGCCGGTCCGGGGGTTCCGCCGTCTGATCCGAGAGCTCCCGGAGGTTGCCGCGGCCGATGGGCCGGACGGTGCCTTCTTCTGGCTGTGGTCCGCGGTTCCCCACTTCGCCCGGATGGTGGAGAGCGGCGGCCCCCGGCGAGACCTCGACGCCCTCGCCGCGCTCGGCGAGGTGCTTGCGGGGTTCGTGGAACGTCGGCCCGGTGCCACCGTGGAGGACTACCTGGACACCCTCGACGCGGCGGAGTTCGGGCCGGACCCCTGGACCCCACCGGAGGAGCGACATCCCGACGCGGTGCGGGTGGTGTCTGCGCACCGGGCCCACGGGATGCAGTTCGAGGCCGCCGTGGTGATGGGCTGCCTGGAAGGCGAGTTCCCCAGCCTCGGTCGTCCCGAGCCGGTGGTGGACCTTGAGCGCCTGGTGTCCCCGGGGGCCACCCCCACCGAGCGCATCCGCCGGCGGCTGGCCGAGGAGCGGGCTCTGTTCCGCCTGGCCGTCTCCCGAGCTCGCCGCCACACCCTCCTTACCGCCAGCCGATCAACCAGCGGGAGGGACCCGCGCACGCCGTCACGGTTCGCGGCTCGATTGGGACTCACGTGGGCGGCCCCAGCGGCCGAAGAATCGCCCGGCGCGTCGCTGCGGTCCATGGAGGCATCGCTCCGGCGCCGGTTGTGCGAGCCGTCGCATCCTCGCGCGGAGCGCCTGGCCGCCATGTCCGCGTTGTTCGCGGCGGACGCGGAGCCGCAGGCGTGGTGGGGCGGACGGGAGTGGACGGACCCGGACTCCCCGCTGCACGACGAGGAGATCCGGACCTCGTACTCGAAGCTGTCGGCGCTGGAGAACTGTGCACTCCAGTACCTGTACCAGGCAGAGATGGGACTCGACGTCGAGCGCACCCACAGCCTGTGGCTGGGAAGCCTGATCCACGACATCGTTGACCGGGTCCAGCGGGGAGAGCTCACCAAGGACGCGGCGGGCATGCTCGCCGCGCTGGAGGAAGAGTGGCGACCCGAGGCCTTCCCCAACCGGGCCATCGAGCGACAGCGCCGCCAGGACGCCGAACGGATGATCGCCCAGTGGCTCGCGGACGACAGCACCGGCCAGGTCGTGGCATCGGAGGCGCAGTTCGAGTTCCCGGTTGACGGCGCGGTGGTCCGGGGCCGGATCGACGCCGTGTTCCGCGTGGGGGAACGAGGAACCAGGGTGGTCGACTACAAGACCTCTCGAAACGCGGTCAGCCAGGACGAGGTCCAGGACAGCCTGCAGCTCGGTGCGTACTACTTGGCCATGAAGCGGGTCGAGGAGCTCAGCGCCCTGGGCGAGCCCGAGATCCTGGAGTTCGCGTTCTTGTTCCCGCCGGGCCCCGCCGGTGGATACACCCACCGTCCGTTCAAGCCCGGCCGGCTTCCCGACTACGAGGCTCGGGTGGAGGCCACCATCAAGGGGATGGTGGATCTGGTCCGTGGGGAGCGGTTCGCGCCCAGCCCCGAGGCCGAGTGCCGGTTTTGCAGGTTCAAGCCGATCTGCCCCCTGTGGCCCGAGGGTGCCGAGGTGCCGCTGTGAGTCCCGCCGACGTCATCCCCCTCCGCCGCGACGAGGAGCCGTACGCCGATGCTCCGGACGAGGTGGTCCTGGCTATGGGCGGCCGGGTGCCCACCGGCCAGCAGTGGGAAGCCGTCAGCCACCCGCTGTCACCGTGCGCGGTGGTGGCGGGTGCCGGGTCGGGGAAGACGGCGGTGATGGCCGGGCGCGTCGCGTACCTGGCCCTGGTGGCCGCCGGCCGGATCCCCGCGGACCACCCCGGAGCGTTCCCCTCGCAGGTCCTGTCTCTCACCTTCACTAACAAGGCAGCCGAAGAGCTGTCCCGCCGGGTCCGGGCCGCGGTCGAGGCGTTGGGGCTTCCCGAAGGCGAGGAGCCCACCGTCCTCACCTATCACGCGTTCGCGGCCCGGCTGGTGGACGACCACGGGCTGCGGATGGGGCTCGAGCCGGGCCGGACCCTGCTGTCGGAGGCGCAGCGGTGGCAGCTGATGCGCTCGGTGCTGGAGGAGTGCGAGTTCGAGTACCTGGAGATCCGCACCGACTACCACGTGGGGTCGGCCCTGGGCCTGGCCGACCAGATGGCCAACCACCTGGCGGAGCCAGAAGAAGTGGCGGCCCGGAGCCGGGAGCTGGCCGGGGAGCTCGACGTCAAGACCAAGGAGGACGATCGCGAGCGACTTGCCCTCCTTCGCCGGGCCGAGCTGGCCGGCATGGTGGCCGCGTACCGGCGGGCCAAGGCCGAGCGAGGGGTCATGGACTATGGCGACCAGATCGCCCAGGCCTTCGAGCTGGTCCGCACCCATCCCGAGGTGGGCGAGGAGTTCCGGGCCCGATACGCCGTGGTGCTCCTGGACGAGTACCAGGACACCAACGTGGCCCAGGCCGACCTCCTCCGGGAGCTGTGCGGACGCGGGTATCCCATCTTCGCGGTGGGCGACCCGGACCAGAACATCTACGCGTGGCGGGGAGCCAGCCTGAAGAACATCCTCCGGTTCCACGAGGACTTCGGAGCGGAGGATTCCGAAGAGCCGCACCGCCCGCTGTACGTGAACTTCCGTTCCGGCTCTCGGATCCTCGACGTGGCGGACGCGGTGATCGCCGAGGTTCCCGAGGAACGCCGCCCCAAGGACAAGCGCCTCCGCCCCCATGCCGACCGAGGCCAGGGCCGGGTGGTGGCGTTCACCTCGTCCGACGCGCTGGCCGAGGGGCGCGAGATCGCCACGGTCATCGAGGAAGAGCGCGACCGCGACGGGCGACGGTACGACGCGTTTGCCGTGCTGTGCCGCAAGAGCCGGCTGTTCGAGCCGATCACCA